>CALXEV010000024.1 GCA_944387425.1 uncultured Clostridia bacterium | reverse complement strand
GGATATTTTGTGAATATAAGAGCTGGAAAAATTAGTATAAGGAGAGAACCATATAAAAGAAATATTAGAATTGAAAGAGCATTTGGAGAAGAATATTCTTTAGAGAGAATAGAGTATAGAATTTTATATACAAATCCAGAAAAAGAAGTATATCCAAAACCTCAAACATGGAATACGAAACTAAAATATAAAGGGACTTTAAAAACAAAACCTAAAGCAAAAGGATTAAAGGCATTATATTTGTACTATTGTTATTTATTAAAAGTATTTCCAAAGAAAAACATGCAACACAAATTGACTCCTGAGATGAGAGCGGCTGTAAAGAAAATGGATGAATATTCTGAACAAACAAGATTACTATGCAAATATAATATAACAACTCTTAGTGAATTAAATACTCGTAAAAACGATTTTAAAGAGAAATTACAAGCATTAATAAATGAACGAAAGAAATTATATTACACAAGAGATAAACTGCCTGAAAATCAAAATAAAGAGGAAATACTAAATGATATTATAGCAATAGGAGAAAAAATTACAAAAGTTAGAAGAAAAATTAAATTATGTGACAATATAGAAAAACAAAGCTTGGAAAAATTAGAACAAATAAAAGCTTTTGAGGAAAGACTAAAACAGGAAAAGGAACAAAAGAAAAACAAGAAAAAAGATAGAAGATATGAAAGATAGGGCTGGCACAGAAATGTGCCAACTTTTTTGTACTAATTTGTAAAAAAAGCTTGAAAAAAAATATATAAAATGATATATAAACTATAAGCTTATAGTTTATATAAAGAAAGGAATCTAAATGAGTAAATTCAGAACATTTTTGAAAAAAGAATTTAATAATAAAAATACAAGTCAAAATAAATTTGCTCAATCTTTAGGTATATCTTCTTATTATTTGGGACAATTGTTAAAAGGAGAGAAAAGCCCTCCTGATAGAAATTTACAGATAAGAATATCTGAAGAACTGGAGTTAGAGGGCCAAAAGAAAAGTCAGTATTTTGATTTAATAGCAAAAGAAAAAGAAGATATTCCTACAGATATATATATGAAGATACTGAATAATCCAGATAAATGGGACGAAATAAGAAAGTTTATGAAAAAGGAGATAAAGTAAATGGAAGAAACAATGAATATATCAAAAGAAGTAAGTATGGTTTGGAGTATAGCAAATAAATTGAGAGGAGCATATAAAAGTGATAAGTATAAGGATGTAATAATTCCTATGGTAATAATAAGAAGATTTGAATGTGCTTTAGCGAAAACAAAAGCGGCAGTATTAGAAGAATATGAAAAAGATAAAACAATACCAGCAAAAATATTGTGTCAAAAATCTGGCTATTCTTTTTATAATACAAGTAAATTTGATTTAAAAGAATTACTTAATGATTCAGAACATATTGCAGCAAATTTTAAATCGTATATAAAAGGATTTTCAGCAAATGTGCAAGAAATTATAGATAATTTATCTTTTAATTCTGAAATAGACAAGATGGATAAAAATAACAGATTATTGGGTGTAATTAAAGATTTTTCTAATCTTGATTTAAATCCAGAAACAATAAGCAATCATAAAATGGGTTATATATTTGAAGATATTATTAGAAGATTTTCTGAAAATGCTGAGGCTGGTGATCATTTTACTCCAAGAGAAGTAATCAAATTGATGGTTGATATCTTGTTGTCAGAAGGTAGTGATGATTTAATGGCAGCAGGAAAAACAGTAACAATATTGGATGCAGCTTGTGGAACACGGAGGGATGCTTAGTACAGCAAGAGAAGCTATCTTAAAAATGAATCCTGATGCTGATGTACAGTTGTTTGGACAAGAAGTAAATCCAGAATCTTATGCCATTTGTTTAGCTGATATGATGATTAAAGGTCAAAATGCAAATAATATAAGATTTCAGGATACCATGATAAAAGATTCTTTTGAAGCAACAATTAATACTCCAGAACAAAAAATGAGATTTGTTATTATGAATCCACCATTTGGACAACCATGGGGTGGAAAAGATGCTGCAACAGGTGTTGAAAGTGCAGTTAATAAAGAATATAAGAAAGGTTATAAGGGAAGATTTGGAGCTGGTTTACCAGGTACAGGAGATATGCAATTATTATTTATGCAACATGCAATTTCAAAATTAGATAATAATGGAAAAGCTGCAATAATAACTAATGGTTCTCCACTATTCTCTGGAGGAATATCATCAGGGGAAAGTCAAATTAGAAAATATATGATTGAACAAGATTTAATTGAGGCAATTATAGCATTACCAACAGATTTATTTTATAACACAAACATAGGTATATATATATTTATATTATCAAAAGAAGGTACTAAAAGGAAAGAAAGAAAAGGAAAGATCCAATTGATAAATGCTACATCAGAAGAGTTTTGGACACAACTAAGAAAATCTTTAGGTAAAAAGAGAAAAGAAATAAGTACAAAACAAATAGAAAAAATTGTTAGATTATATGCGGATTTCAAAGAAAATAAATATTGTAAGATATTTGACAAAGAGGAATTTTTATATAGGGAATATGATGTATATCAACCATTACAAAGAAATTACGCTATAACAGAAGAAAGAATAGAAAATATGATTAATAGTGGATGTCTATCAAATTTCTATAATCAAGATAAAGTAGATGAATTAAGTTTATTAGACCCTATTCCTTCAAAAGAAAAGAAACAACTAGATAAATTTTTAGAAAATAAGAATGTATATGAAAAAATAATTGCATTATTAAAATCAAATACATCAGAGGTTATATATAAAAGAGAAAGCGAATTTTTGCCAGTTATAAAAAACGTTTTGAAAGATGTAGATAAGAAGTTAATAGATAAGATTGTTGATGGACTATCTGAAATGGACAAGACAGCTGAAATACATAGAGATAGAAATGGTAATATAATATATGATAAAACAACTAAGGATACAGAAATTGTTAAATACAATAAAGACATAGATGAATATATGCAAGAAGAAGTTTTACCACATGTGCCAGATGCTCATTATGAATTTGAAGAAGACTTAAATGCTAAGAAACCAGTTATAAAAACAGGAGCAGAATTTCCATTTACAAGATACTTCTATGAGTATAAAGAACCTGAGAAGGCAGAAGATTTATTTAAACAATTTATGAATATTGAAGATGAATTAAGTAAAAAAATTAAAGAACTTCTTGAGGAGGTGTAAAATATGCCTAAAATGAAAGATAGCGGAGTAAGATGGATTGGAAATATTCCGTATAAATGGAGTATTAATAGGTTAAAATATAATATTGAGTGTTTTGATGGTAAAAGAATTCCCATTGACGCATCATTAAGAGTAGAAGGCCCATATCCATATTGGGGAGCAGGTAATATAACAGACTATGTTGATGATTACATTTTTAATGAAGAACTTGTTTTATTAGGAGAAGATGGAGCACCATTTTTTGATGAATATAGGCCAGTAGCTTTTTTAGTAAATGAGCCAATATGGGTAAATAATCATATACATGTACTTAGAGGAAATAAAAACATATTAAATAAATTTTTGACATATTTTTTAAACATTGTACAATATGATGTATATATAAATGGTAGCATTATAAATAAATTAACACAAGGTAATATGAATAATATAAATATTGTAATTCCATCAATAGAAGAACAACGATTAATAACAACATTTTTAGATGATAAAGTAGGTAAAACAGAAGAAATTTTAAAAGATTTAAGTAGTCAAATTGATATACTAAATAAATATAAAAAATCATTGATTACAGAAATAGTAACTAAGGGGGTAAATCCTAATGTAGAACTTAAAGATAGTGGCGTTGATTGGATAGGAAAAATACCAAAAAAGTGGAAAATTTCAAAACTAAAATATATGGTAGAAATTAAAGATGGAACTCATGATACACCAGATTATACAGAAGCTGCTGAAGATACTGTTCCTTTAATTACAGGAAGATTTTTGGACTATAATCAAAATAAAATATTATATGATGAAGCAAATCATATTTCTTATTGTGATTATAAAAAAATAAATATTCGTTCAAATGTTGAATATAATGATATTATTATGCCAATGATAGGGACTATTGGAAATCCAGTTATTGTTAAAGAACAAAGACCGTTTTCAATAAAAAATCTGGCTTTATTTAAAACAAGTCATGATGAAGTATTAGCTAAATACTTATATTATCAGTTAAATTCAAATATAATTGATGAACAATTTAATATCTTAATTAGAGGGGGAGTTCAGTCATTTGTATCTTTAAACATTATTGAAAATCTTCTAGCTATCAATATAGAGAAAAAAATTCAACAAGAAATAGTAAACTATTTAGATAATAAATGCAGACAAATCGACACAATAATATTAGATAAACAAATGCAAATAGAAAAAATGGAAAAATATAAAAAATCATTAATATATGAATATGTAACTGGAAAGAAAAGAGTAAAGGGGGCTGAAGAACTATATGGATAACTTTTTTAAAGAAAGATACGATTATCAAAGATATATAATAGATTATTTGGTAAATGAAAATAAATTTATAGAAAGAGATAGCAAAACAAAGTATAATCCAATTTATGCAATGGATACAGAATTGTTACTTGAATTTCTAGAAGAAACTCAGCCCGAAAAAATAGAACAAATAAGAAAAATTCATGGAGAAGAAGCAAATAATTTAATTATAAAAAGGGTAAATAACGAAATTACTAAGAGAAATAGTAGTTTAATTAGTAGATTAAAAAATGGAATATATTTTGATAATAATATTAGCCTAGATCTAATGTATGACAAACCAGCTACTACATTCAATGAGGAATTGAATGAGTTGTATCATAAAAATATATTTTCTGTTATGGAAGAAGTATATCATAAAGAAAACGAAAGAATAGATTTAGTTATATTTTTAAATGGTATAGCGATAATTACGATAGAGTTAAAAAGTAATCAATCAGGGCAGAATTTCGAAAATGCTATTGAACAATATAAAAATGATAGAGACTTTAATACAAGATTATTATCGTTTAAAACAGGAGCATTAGTACATTTTGCAATGGATACCAAAGAAGTATATATGTGCACTAAATTATGTGGAAAGTCGTCATATTTTTTACCATTTAATAAAGGAAATGAAGAAGGTGGTAAAGGGAATCCTCATGTTGATGGAAAATTAAATGTATACTACATGTGGGAAGATATTTTAACTAAAGATATGTTATTATATTTAATTAAGAATTTTATATTTGTTGAAAAAGAAGAAAAAGAAGATCCTAAAACAGGTGTTATAAAATTAAAAGAAAATGTGATATTCCCTAGATATCATCAGTTAGATGCAATACAAAAATTAGTTAATGATATAAAAGCTAATAAAATTGCAAAGAATTATTTAATAGAACATAGTGCAGGTTCTGGAAAAACTAAAACAATTGCTTGGTTGGCACATAGATTACAATCATTACATGATTTAGATGAGAAAAATATATTTGATTCGGTTTTAATAATTACAGATAGAATTGTAGTAGACCAACAATTACAAAATGCTATTATTGCTATAGATCATAAACAAGGTTTAATTAAAGTTATGGATGAGAAATGTACATCATCTGACTTAGCCGAAGCATTAAAAAGTAATACTAAAATTATAGTTTCTACAATACAAAAATTTAGGTATATATTAGATGAAACAAAAAATATATTGGATAGAAGTTTCGCAATAATTATAGATGAAGCACATTCCTCAACATCAGGAAAAAATATGGCAGCAGTAACAGAAGTCTTATCAGATGAAGAAAATGAAGATGATTCTGTTGAGGATTTAATATTAGATGAAATTACAAAACAAGGTAAACAAAAAAATATATCGATGATTGCATTTACTGCTACACCAAAAAAACAAACCTTACAATTATTCGGAAATATAAATAAAGATGGTAAACCAGCACCATTTCATATATATGGAATGAAACAAGCGATTCAAGAAGAATTTATATTAGATGTGTTAACAAATTATACTACATACAAAACATATTATGAAGTAAATAAAAAGATGGAAGAAAATCCAGATGTATTTTCTAGTGTTGTAAAAAAGAAAATTAATAGATTTGTTGATATGCATCCAACTAATATAGGACAAAAAGTTGAAATAATAATAGAGCATTTTAGAAATTGTATAATGAGAGAATTAGGCGGAAAAGCCAAAGCTATGGTTATTACATCTTCAAGAGAATCAGCAGTTAGATATAGAAATGAATTTGAAAAATATGTTAAATTACATAATTATGGAGATATTAAAGCTTTAGTTGCTTTTTCTGGAAAAGTAACTGTAGATGGAAAAGAATATAGCGAAGTTGGAATGAATAATATATCTGAGAATGCTTTGAGAGAAGAATTTGATAAAGACGATTATCAAGTACTATTGGTTGCGAACAAATATCAAACAGGATTTGATCAACCTAAATTAGTAGCTATGTATGTAGATAAAAAACTAAATGGAATAGCAGCAGTTCAAACATTATCAAGATTAAATAGAATATGTCCTCCGTATAATAAGCAAACATTTATATTAGACTTTAAAAATTCATATGAAGATATAAAAAGAGCATTTGAACCATACTATGATGGAACAATACTTTCAGAAAGTATTAATCCTGAAATGGTATATGATTTAATAGCTAAAGTAGATTCATATAATTTTATGGATTTTTCTGATGTATTAAGTTTTAACGATTATGCCTATAAGGATAAGAAGAGAATAACAGACAAAGTTAAAATGGAAAGTTTGATTGATAGAGCTTTGAGTAAAATTAAGTGTAGAGATATTAAAGAACAATTAGAAATTAAAAAGAATATAGGTAGTTTTAATAAATTTTATAGATTTTTAATACAGGCAACAGCATTTGAAGATATTGATTTACACAAAAAATATAACTATTTATCTGTATTATATAAGGAATTAGATGTTACAGGAATTAA
Source organism: uncultured Clostridia bacterium (assembly GCA_944387425.1). Taxonomy (GTDB): domain Bacteria; phylum Bacillota; class Clostridia; order TANB77; family CAG-508; genus CAG-269. Next base: position 19,240 of record CALXEV010000024.1, on the reverse strand, counting down.
AGTAGACTTTAATGTAGTACAAGCTGTAGATATTACAGGTCTTGAACAAAAGAAAACAGGCGAGTATATCATAAAAAAAGGAACACAAACAGTTGATGCCAAACCTGAAATTAAGTATACTAATCCTCGACCAGTTACTATAGAAATGGAACAAATGAAAAAACTGACAGAGATAATTGAAGAAATTAATATAGAAAAGGGAATAAACATAGATTCAAATCTGGCGCATACATCATTAAAACAAATTAAAGATATACTAATAAACAATAAAGATTTAAAAAATAGTGCAATTGTAAACGATTACAAGGATTTTAATTTTGCATATTATAGAAGTGTAGATGAAGCGTTAGAGGAAGGATATGATCATAACAGAGAGTTATATAAGTTATTGTTAGACGATAATGATGCTAAAAAAAGAATTTTAGGTATATACATGGAAGAAATATATAAAGTATTAAATAAAGTGAATGGAGATATTCCTATGGTAGCAGAAGAAGGTGAGAGATATTATTTGGATAATGATATATTTGAAAAAAATGTAGGAAGATTTAAAACAATAAGTGGAAGAAATATATATTATTATGGAGAAGAATTTGGAGATACAATTCAAGTAAAGAATAGTGTATATGAAGAAATTAAGACATTAAATGGTTTGTTTGGAATTTTACTAAAATGTTGGGATAAAGAAACTGCATATCCAGCATCACAAGCAGACTATATTAAAGATAATGATCCAACATATGGACAATGTGCAATAACTGCTATAATAGTAAATGATATGTTTGGAGGTACAATGCATAAAATTAAAATAGAAGGTGGAGGAACGCATTATTTTAATAAAATAGAGGGGCATTATATAGACTTAACAAGAGATCAATTTGATTTATATAATATAGATATAGATTATGAGCCGAATGAAGAAGTAACAAAACAATATTGTCTCAAAGATGACGATACATTAAAGAGATATAACTTATTGAATAAAAAAATAAAAAAATTTGGATAAGAATCAAGAGATTGTACATATTTGTGTACAATCTTTTTGTATAAAAAATATAAAAATATATATAATATATTTACAATTTTAACACAAAATGATAAAATGTGTTTAAAATGCAAATAAAATATGAGGAGAGTTACAAATGTATAAAAATATTATAGATATTATTAATAAAAATGATGGAATAATAACTAGCAAAGAGGCTCAAGAAAAGGGAATTTCAAGGACAATGCTAAAAAAAGTCAATGATTTAGGATTGATTGAAAGAATTTCCCAAGGAGTTTATATAACAGATAAATTTATCTATGATGAATATTACTTATTTCAGTTAAAGCATAAAAATACGGTATTTTCATATAATACAGCATTATATTTGCAGGAAAAAACAGAGAGAACTCCTAATAAAATGGATATTACAACTACAAAAAATAATAGTTTAGCATATTGCAAAGATATTGCTAACATATATAGAGTGAATCAAGATATATTAGAGTTGGGAAAAATAAAAGTGAAAACTCCAACAGGAAAAACAGTTAATGCATATAACTTAGAACGTACGGTTTGTGATATTATTAATAATAAAGCAAATATCGATATAGAAATGGCAAATAAAGCAATTAAAAATTGTATTAAAAGTAAAGAATTTAATGCAAATAAAATGTTTGAATATGCAAAAAAATTGAAAGTATATGAGAAGGTAAAAATATACATGGAGGCAATAATATGATAAAAAATGCAAAAAGCTTAATGGATAAGTCGAGATATTTAGCATCAAAAAATAACATTACAACAAATGAGGTTTTGCAAAACTATATGTTTGAAAGAATATTAGAAAGATTATCGATTTCAAGGTATAAAAATAATTTTATTCTAAAAGGTGGATTACTATTGTCTTCAATAATGGGGATAGATACTAGAACTACTATGGATATGGATACTTGCATAAAAGGCATGAATTTGACGGATGAACAATTATATGAAGTTTTAAATGAGATTTTAAATATCGATGTAAATGATGGTGTCAAGTTTGAAATAAAAAACTCTAAGCCAATAAGAGAAGATGATGACTATGGAGGATTAAAATATAAGTTACTAGCAAAATTTGATAACCTCAGAGTGAACTTAAGCATTGATATTGCAACAGGAGATTTAATTACACCAAGAGAAATAGAATATGATTATAAAATGATGTTTGAAGATAGAAGTTTAAAAATAATGACTTATAATATAGAAAGCATTATAGCTGAAAAATTTCAAACAGTAATATCAAGAGGTATATTAAACAGTAGAATGAAAGATTATTATGATTTATATTATTTAATTACATATGAAAAATACTCAAAAGATAATTTAAAAGAAGCAATAATAAAAACTTTCAAAAAGAGAAATACAGATATAAACTCAATAGATAAAATTATTGAAGAGATAAAACAAAGTGAATTTACTAAAGAATTATGGATTGAATATACTAAAAAACATCAATATGTTAAAAGTTTAAAGTTTGAAGAAATTATAAGGAAAATTAATACTATTAGTGAAATAATATTATAAGTAACAACAAGTGGGGGAAAATAAATGATAAAAGAAATTACAGAAATATTAAATAGTGCTGACCAAATAGATAATTGGAGTATTAATCTAGTAAAAATAAATGTAACAAAAAGGGAAGGGGTAAAATATTACGTTGAAGAATTATCAGATTTTGATGGAAATGGAATATTAAAAACGCTAAAAGAAATCGTTCAAATATATACTAATGGAGAGAAAGCTTCTTTATATAGTGATATTGAAGAGTATAATAGTGATACAATTTCAAATGTAATATATAAAATGGATATTACAAATGAATTAATAAAAGATACATATGATTTATTCATAAGTGCATTATCAAATCCTGACCAAGAAAATGATCCTACAAAAAATAAATATGATTGCTATGTTTTAAAAAGTAGCATTGAAGAAAATGGAGAAGATATACCAATAAAGTTTATTTTTATGAAGAATCCTATAAAAGTACTAAAAAATAAATTTATAAAGTTAGGAGAAAAATATAAAGAAATTACTGATACAGTTATTGGATTAGAATTATCTATTGATATGATAGCATACGGAAATACAATATATTTTTTTAATAACTCTGGAGAAAAACTTTTTAATATGGAAAGAGCATATAAAGCTGTTTGTAAAGAGAAAATAGAAGAAATAAAAGATATGGAAATAGTTTCTGATATTGAAGCTTTTATAAATGTTGCAAATTCAGGACATAATCCTAAAAAATTTATATCTTTTAATAAAGAAAATTTAAAATTATTAAAGAATGATAAAATGAAAGATAGTATTTCAATTAAATTTAACATTCCTCTAATAAATGGAAAATTTGATACATCAAACGATGAAGTATCAAAAAAATTGATAAAATTATTATGTGATAAAGGAAAAATAGATCCATTTAATAATAAACCTGTAGAGGTGGCTGGAGCAAAGGAATGGAAATAGGGAGGATGTTAAATGACAAGTATTAACTCATGGTGTTTATATTATATCTCATTTGTACCATTATGGTTGGCAATATTATTCATAGATATAAAAAATATTGTAGATAAAAAACAAAATTTATTTACAGAAAAAATTTCTATTATAGCTATAATTGTTTTATTTATTATTAGCTTAATAATTGTAAGAAGACTTATTATAGATAAAAGAAAAAGTGGTGCAGAAAAATACATAATTGTGGAAGCAAAAAAATCTAAAGATATTACTATTGAATATTTTTTAGCGTATGTTTTACCATTATTTGCTTTTGATTTTACCCAATGGGATCAATTAATAATATTTTTGATATTTTATTTATCACTTGGCTTTTTATGCGTAAAACATAGCTATTTTACAGCTAATATTATTTTAGAAATTTTAAAATATAATTTTTATGAGTGCTCATTAAAAAATTCAGATGGAAAAGTTATTGACAAATATGTTATAAGCAAAAACAATTTAGAAACTGAAAATAGTATATTGTTAAAAAGTATAAATAACGAATATATGATAGAACCAAAAACATAATACTGGAAGAATGTAGACTTCCAGTATTTTTAAATTATCAATATTTAATCAAAACAACCATTAATTAGTTCAATACCATCACAAAATCCGTTTCTATAATATTTTTCATCCCAATAAATAATATAATCTGTAAAATTTGAATCAAGTAAATCAAGCTGTTTTTTTACAAAATTTCTGTTCTGTTTAGGAATACTATTTAAAATCTTTTCAGAAATTTCATCAAAATCAATAGTATGTTTTCTATCTTCTTTAGTTAAATATCCTAATTCAGTTTCTTCTCTATAATTTAACCATTCTCTTAAAATATCATCATTTACTTTTCTAAAATTACTCATAATTATCCTCCAATAATATAAAAAATCTGTAAGTGATTTTAAGGTTTCCCCAATATATAAATTTAAAATCTTGGGGACACAATGGGGACAAAAGTACCCAAAATTGACTTAAAATCACTTAAAAATACATAACTTATAAATCAATAAAACCATTGAAATATAAGCAAAAACTATCAATTTCAATAAAATTCAAAAATCGCTGATAATACCCTCATAACCCGAAGGTCACAACAAAAATCAAACCAAATCCTAATGCTCACCTTAAATACCATAAAAAAGCCAAAAAAGTATGTAACATAAATAATTCCAAATTGTAGATATAAAAAAAGAATAACAATAAGCAAACCCCAATACATTCCTCCAAAATCAACAACAATATTGAGAAAAACCAAAAAATATGATATATTATGAGTAGCAAACAAAAAATTTCATAAAAATAAAGCAAAACCTAAAATGCTTGAAAAACACATAAAACAAATAAACAGCAATAAACATTTGTAAAAAAATAACAACATTTACCCAAAACCATAAACAAAAACTGGAGGAAACCATGAAAGAATTAGAAGAAAAAATTGTAAAATTTGCAGAAGAAAGAGACTGGTTACAATTCAACACACCAGAAAACCTAGCAAAATCAATCTCCATAGAATCAGGAGAACTATTAGAATGTTTTCAATGGAATAACAATTATGACAAAGACGAATTAAAATACGAAATAGCAGATGTAATGAACTATTGTATATTACTATGTCATCAAATAGGAGTAGACCCAAAACAAATCATTTTAGAAAAAATGAAAATATCAGAAAAGAAATATCCTGTAGAAAAATCAAAAGGAAAAAGCACTAAATATGATAAGCTAAAATAATAAATCTAACATCACACAAAATACAAATCAGATTAATGGCTTATAAATAAAATGGAGGAAAACATGAAAAATATTAGAGTTGTAGCAGCAATTATAATAAATAAAGACAAAGTCTTTGCCACACAAAGAGGATATGGAGAATTCAAAGACGGATGGGAATTTCCAGGAGGAAAAATAGAAAAAGGAGAAACACCAGAGCAAGCGTTAGAAAGAGAAATCCAAGAAGAACTAGAAACAAAAATACAAGTCAATGAAAAGATTGACACAGTAGAATATGACTATCCAAATTTTCATCTATCAATGGACTGCTTTATATGCAATATTATTGAAGGAAACTTGATATTAAAAGAACACGAAGCGGCCAAATGGTTATCAAAAGATGAACTATATAGTGTAAATTGGTTGCCAGCTGATGAAGGACTAATTGAAAAAATAAAAAAATATATTTAAATAATGTATAATGATAGGTGAGACAAAAAGATATAAAAAAGAGGATAACAATTATGTCAAAAAATAAAAGCACCTTATCTCAATTAGGAGAAATGGATATTGTATATAAACTAAGATGGTTTATTTTAATAGGAATAATTATTTTTGTAAGTATAATCATTATAGTAAAAACTAATATGGATAATGAATATCAAAAATATGGCTATACAGGATTTAGTGACAATATAAAATATGATGAATGGACAAACGAAATAATACCCAAAAATGAAATTCAGACATATAATAATGACATGAAATATATAACAAAAAGTAATGGTGAAAAAGTATATTTTGCAGATATAAAAGCACAGTTAAATGCCTATGAAAAATTGCAGGAAAATTATGCATCAATTAACCAAGAAAACTTAGAACAAGTCAAAAATATATGTGATACAATATTTAGCAATTATTTTGAAATGCAATACACGATTGAAAAAAATTCTTCTGGAACATCATATATTATTTATCTAAGAGATTTTACAGCAAACGGAAAACATTATAATTCATATAGGATAAGTGCAGGCTATGAAATGATGAGAATTATAAAATATCTTGTTAAAGGTGTTTATCGTGAGCAGAATGGACTAGAGCCAGATTATGGATATTAGAAAATGAAAAAAGAGGTCAAAATGAATGATATAAATATGAATTCAGAATATTATAAACTTACAGAGGAAGTAAAACAACTAAAAGAAGATATTGCAAGTTTATATGAAGAAAAAGATGAACTTGTATATCATATATGCAAAAATATAGAAGCAGAATATATGTCAAAAGTAGGGATATTAGAATATAAACTATATGAATTTAATTGTAAAATTTTAAGACTAAAAAGAAAAATAGAATTATATCAACAAAAAATAAACATGCAAGAATTGCCGGATGAGAATGAAATAGAAAATAAACTAGATAAAGAATATAGTCAATATGAAAAAAAGCTAAATAGTATTTCTAATACTATACAAAAATTATTGTATAGAAAAAATCTTGATTTCTTATCTGAAGAAGAAAGTAGAGAAATTAAAAAAGTATATAGAAAATTAATAAAAAAGTTACATCCAGATTTGACTAAAGAAAACAATAAACAAAAAGAAAAATTATTGATACAAGTTACTAATGCTTATAAACAAGGAGATATAGAAACTCTAAAAAATATAGAATTATTAACTGAAGAAGTAACTGAAAAAACAAACACTAAAGATATTGGACTAATAGAATTAAGAGAATGTAAAACAAAATATAAAAGAATCATTGATGAATTATTAGAATCCATAAAAAAGATTAAAGAAAGTTTTCCATATAATCAAAAGGAATTTCTTAAAAGTGATGTATTAGTCAATAAAAGAAAAGAAGAATTAGAAAGAGATACAGAACAATATAAAGATATTTATTCAAAACTTGAAGATATATTAAATCAATTAAAAGGTGATAAAAATGGCTGATATTATAAAAATAGATAATGAAAATATAATTAATATATTAAATAATAAAGGTCCCTTAGATATAGGAAAACCGTTTTCACAGGAAATATTTTTAATAGAGGTTCATATTGCAGGAACTTCACACATAGATAATATGGACTTACTGGAACCTAAATTATTTCAAGGAGTAGAAGTTCGTTTTTTTAGAGAACCTAATAATAAGTATGATAGTAAAGCTATTGTTGTAAAAGATAAAGACGGTAATAAACTTGGCTATATACCAAGGGATAAAAATGAAATTTTATCAAGGCTTATGGATGCAGGAAAATTGTTGTACGGAAAAGTTAAATGTAAAGAAAAGATTGGAGATTGGGTAAAAATAGAAATGGAGGTTTATTTGAAAGATTAAAAGCGAAAAATTAAGAAAAATACTTGACAAAAACTGTAAAATAGTATAATAACAAATTATATCATATCAAAGTTTAATAGCAAACTATAACCCCTGTGCAAGATTCGAGATAATAGAGCCAATTATATCATATCAAAGCTTAAAAACAAACTATAAAAAAGAAAAATATAATATTATTTCAACATCTATTATTAAAATATTAAAGATATAAAATAAGACACATCAAAATTCAATTATAAATAAAAACAATACTAATATTTCCCCACCAATATAGACAAACCACATGAAAACATGATACAATAGCAAGGACGCAAAAAAGAGAAAACGAAAAACCAAAAAGGAGGGATTTAACATGCCAGAACTTTGGGACATATACGACAAAAACAGAAAGAAAACAGGAAAAACAGCAAGAAGAGACATAGACGAACTAAAAGAAGGAGAATACCACATCATAACAGTAGGAATAATAATGAACTCAAAAAACCAACTACTAATAACCAAAAGAGCGCCACACAAAAAACTAGGGTTAATGTGGGAATTCAGTGGAGGTTCAGTACAATCAGGAGAAACAAGTCTAGAAGGAATACTAAGAGAATTAAAAGAAGAAGTAGGAGTCCAATTCACCAAAAAAGACGCAATCTTCTTAGAAGAAAAAAGAAAAGACACAATACCATCAGATTTCAAAGACATGTGGTTATTTAGAAAAGATGTAAAAGACGAAGAAATCACATTTCCAGACGGAGAAGCAATTGACTATAAATGGGTAACAATAGACGAATTTTTAAAAATGTGTGAACAAAAAGAAGTAATTCCAACAGTTGACTTTGGATTAGACGAATACAACAAAGCATTAAAAATGTAGCCAAGAAAAATACTTTGAAAATGAAATAATTAGATAAAAATATACTCATAATCTACAAAAAGTGATATAATTATGGAAAAATATAGGAGGAAAACGAAAAAATGGACTTAACAATAGACGTAGATAGTTATAAACTAAATGTCAGAGCAGGAGTAGTAATAACACACAACAACAAAATATTGGTACACAAAAATATAAATTCAAACCACTATGCACTATTAGGAGGAAGAGTAGTGATTGGCGAAAGTTCTGATGAAACAGTAAAAAGAGAAGTAGAAGAAGAACTTGGAAAAGAAATAGACATTATAGATTACATTGCAACAATAGAAAACTTCTTCGAATTAAAACAATCAAAATATCATGAGATAATGTTTGTATATAGAGCGGAATTTAAAAATGATGAAGATAAAAAAATAACAGAAACATTAAAAAATATTGAAGGAGATAAAAATTTACAATATGAGTGGCTAGACTTAGACAAAATCGATGAATATCCACTTGTACCACAAGTCATAAAAAGTATATTAAAAGAAAATAAATTTCCTGTGCATAAAGTCAATAATGATATGCCTGCTATAATAAAACATTTTGTAAGCACAAAATAAATATAAATCAAGTGCGGAACTTAAATTCCGTGACTTGATTTTTTTGCTTTTGTGAATTTAAAGTGATTTATTAAAATGTCGCCAAAAATACTAATAACAAAAAGCATAATTAAAAAAATTAAAATAATTACCAGTTGTGATAATTTTTCACTTTCTGGTAATATGCTTGAATAAATAAAATAATTAGCTATCATGAAAATACCACCTTATAATTACAGTATTCATATAGCTATTTTAACAAACAAAAAAACACAAGTCAATACAAAATATTGAAAATAATGTATCAAATTGGAAAATTAACATTTTTTGTCTTTAATTAATAATGAAATATCTTTAATTACTGTTAAAGCATTAATAAGTTCGTTTTCAGAATAGTTTTTAAGATAAGCTCTAGTTTCATTAATGATATCATCATCTAATCCAAATAAAATATAATCTGCTGAGTGACCACTTAAATCTCTCAATTTTCTAATACTTTTGTAAACTAAATTTCCACGACCTTCTTCTACTAATCCTAAAAATTGAGCAGAAACACCAATCCTTTCAGCTAGCTGAGTTTTATTCATCAATAATTCATTTTCTCTAATATTTTTAATTCTCTTACCACGTTCAATTTGTTCTAATTTATCTGTATCCATATCTACTAACTCCTTTATTATTTTTTGACTAATTTATTTTAAAACAAAAAAATATTTTAAAAATGAGATAAAAGTATGACGAATTATAGTATTTTATGAGATTTTATGGTATTATTAATGTGATACTAAGACAAGGAGGAATAAAATGGAGTCAAAACCTATGAAAATTTTAATCATAGAGGATGATATTAATGATTGCAATAATTTTATAAGTTGCATAAAAAATAGAGAAGATATAGAACTAGTCGCAATTACAGATTCCGATGTTGAAGGGCTAAGATATGTTAAAACAAAGAAGCCTGAAGGAATCGTACTAGATTTAGAGTTGAACAATAGTAAAAATGGTAATACCGATTCTTTAGAGTTCTTATCTGATATGAAAAAACTAAAATTAAATTATGAACCTATTGTAATTGTAACAACTCACGTTAATTCAAAAAGAACATATGATATTCTTCATAGAAGCGGAGTTGACCTAATATTGTATAAAGACCAGCCTAAATATTCTTGCGACCTTGTCCTAAATAGATTTATTGCATTAAGAAAGCCAATTGTTAATGAAACTGCAACTATTGAAGATGAAATAAAATCAGCTGAAGAACAAATAGAATTTTGCATAAACCATGAATTAGATAAAATTGGTGTTACTACAAAATTAAAAGGTAGAAGATATTTACACGATGCAATTTTGTATTTGATTCAAAATGAAAAGAGCAACATTAGTGTTATTCAATATTTAACTAGCATATATAAAAGATCAGGAAATACTATATCTAATGGGATGCAAAATGCTATTAATTATGCATGGAGAGTTTCGCCAATAGAGGATTTAACTACTTATTATACGGCTAGAGTTAATTATGAAACAGGAGTGCCAACTCCTATGGAATTTGTGTATTATTATGCAAGAAAAATAAAAAATATGATTTAATAAAACACTGTAATTGAGAGTATTTGAATATATTTCCAATACCTCCCAAAGTTACAGTGTTTTTTTATAATTTTTTATAAAATCTCATCATATAATACCCTTTGTTTTCTCACCACAAATGGTATTTTTTTTATGACAATTCGAGTTGTACTAAAAAAAAAAGGTGGTGAGAGCTATGAGTTGGTATGAGGCTTTTTGGGAATGGATGAAATTCTGGATGGGATAAAGTAAAAAGATAATCAATAAGCTAGTTAACTTATTGATTATCTTTTTACTTTACAGTATAATTTTATCAGGTGAATATAGAAAGGACTAGTTATTTATGGATATGATTTTAAATATCAAAGCAATGAATGTTCCAGAATATATAATTTTTATTGTAAATGCTATAAAATTATTACTCATTAGTCTAGGAACTTATTGTATTGCTTTAAAGATTAGTAATAATGAAAGAAAAATAAGTCAAAATATTGGAGCAGTCATCGGTATACTATTAATAGCAAATATTTCTTATATGATTATAAGAAAGTTTTTTGATTTTACTATATATATCATAATGTTAGTTATTCTAATTACATATTTAATTTCAAAAATATTACAAAAAAGTATAAGTTACTCTATAATAATTACAATAATATCATTGAGTATAAATTATATAATTTTCTTTTTTGCTACAGCTTTAGCTTTTCTACCAGTTACCATTTTTAGTATTGGTAATATGTACGTAAATCTTATTATTGTAGTTATAATTTATGCAATTTTATTGAAATGTTTTTCTAAAATTAAGAGAATAAAAAATGGAATAGCTTTTTTACAAAAAGCAGAATTGAATGATTATACAGATATGGTTTTATTAAATACAAGTATAATATTGTTATTTTTAGTTGTAATATTTATAGTATGTGATGTATCGATAACCGATAAAATCGGTTACGCCTTAATAATCTTCGCCATCATAATGTTCATAACAATACAAAAATCATTACAAATATACTACAAACAAAAACTATTAGTACAAGAATTAGAAGAAACCAAAAACGAGTTAGAAAAGAAAAACAAAGAAATAAAAGAACTAGAGCAAGAAAACTTAAACTTCAGCAAAACCAGTCATACACTAGCACACAAACAAAAAGCATTAGAATACAAGTTAAACCAACTAATAAATCAAAGTGCAAAAAACGAACCAACCAAAAACAATACAAACGCATCAAAAGAAAACAACACCACAAATCAAGCAAACAAACCAGAGAACATAGAAACAGAACAAATCCAAGACATCAAAGAAAGATTGGCAGAAATCTCAAAAGACTTATATCAAAACGAAAAGCCAACAAGACTAGCACAAACAGGAATAAAAAGAATAGACGACATGCTAGAATACATGCAATCAGAAAGTGAAAAACAAAACATAAAACTAGAATTACAAATAACAGGAAACATACATCACATGACAAACAAAATAATAGAAGAAAAAGACTTAGAAACTCTAATAGCAGACCATGTAAAAAATGCAATCATAGCAATAAACCATTCTAAAAATGAAAACAAAAGTATCCTAGTAAAATTAGGGAAAATTGAAGAAAACTATGGACTTGCAATATATGACACAGGAATAGAATTCGAAAAAGAAACACTAAAGAACTTAGGCAAAAAACCAAGTACAACACATGCAGAAGAAGGTGGAACAGGAATGGGATTTATGAACACATTTGATACAATAAACAAATACAAAGCAAGTCTAATAATAAACGAAATAGGAAAAGAATCAGAAACAAATTACACTAAAGCAATAATAATAAAATTTGACCAAAAAAATGAATTCAAAATCGATTCATATAGACAACAAAAAAGCACTCGCACGGCTAAAAAATAAAAATAACAAAAACAATAAAAACAAAACAAATAAAAAACTTGAAAAAAGCAAATAAATATAATATAGTATATTTGAAAAATGCAAGGCATCCAAAACTAAAAGCAAATACTAAAAACACAAACCCAAAAATCCAAAAATTGAACGCAAAAAGAAAACCGCAAAAAATAAAATCGGTTTATAGGTAAAACCTATCAAAAACCTAAATCATCAAATAAGGAGAACGCTAACATCAAGTTAGCAGTAGCGAAAATGAAAATATTAATAGTATCAGACATACATGGTTCATATTATTATGCTGAAAAAATCAAAGAAATAAATCAAAAAGAAAATCCTGACCAAATCATATTATTAGGAGATTTATATTACCACGGACCACGAAATGACTTAACACAAGAATATAACCCAATGAAAGTAGCAGGAATATTAAATGATTTAAAGGACAAAATAAGAGCAGTAAAAGGAAACTGCGATGCAGAAGTAGATGAAATGATATCAGACTTCAAATTAGAGCCATATATACAAACAGTAATAAACAACAAAAAAGTATTTATATCACATGGACATGTTTACAATATTGACAACTTACCAACAAAAGACATAGATATCATGTTTTATGGACACTTTCATGTTGGATTTATTGAAGAAGAAAACGGAATAATATTTGCAAACCCAGGTTCAATTTCATTACCAAAAAACAATTCAGAACATAGTTATATAATATTTGACGATAATGAAATAATATTAAAAGACATCGATGGAAAAGTTATAAAAAGAAAGGAAATATAACAAATGAAGATGTATTATGTTAGACACGGTCAAACAGACTGGAATTTAGCTAGAAAGATGCAAGGGGGACAAACTGAAAGAAACCTAAATGAAACAGGTAAAGAACAAGCAGAGCAAACTAGACAAGAATTAGCAGATGTAAAATATGATATTATAATATGTTCTCCAATGGAAAGAGCAAAAGAAACAGCACGAATTATATCTCAAGGAAGAAATGTGCCAATGATTACAGATGAACGACTTAGAGAAAGAAAATTAGGAGAAATGGAAGGAAATCCTATAACAGAAGAATGTGAAAAATTAATTTGGGATTATAACCAAAACGTTGAAATAAAAGGCGGAGAGAGCTTAAGCGAATTTGAAAAAAGAGTTTTAGACTTTTTAGAAGAAGCAAAAAACAAATACGAAAATGACACAATACTTGTTGTTGCACATGGTGGTGTAGCAAAAGTAATAAAATCATATTTATACGGAAAACCAAAAGATAACAATCTAAATAATTATCAAATGAAAAATTGTGAAATAATAGAAGCTGAGTTTTAATAATTTAGCAAAATTGTTTCAATAAGGAATGGAAAAAATGGAAAAAAACTATTATGAAATATTAGAAGTAGATAAAAACGCATCAAAAGAAATAATTGACAAAGCATATAAAACACTTGCAAAAAGATATCATCCGGATTTACAGACACAAGAGGGAAAAGAACAAAAAGAGGAAATGATGAAAAAAGTCAATGAGGCATATGATGTGCTTTCAGATGAGAATAAAAGAACAGCATATAATCAACAATTAGCATCCCAAAATGTATCAATGGATGAATATCAAAAAATATTGTTAGAGAATGAACTTCTAAAGCAACAATTAGAAACAGCAAGACAAAATATTCAAAATAACCGAGTATATCAGCAAAATACGTATTCAAATGAACAAAGAAATACAACTCCAAATGTTGGACAACAAACAAATTTTACGGCAAATCAACCATATCAAAATCCATATGTTCAAACAAGAAAGCAGTATAGAACTAGAAGAAGATTAACATTTAAACAATTAATAAAAATAATAGGAGTAATTGTAGGTGTAATTTTACTTTGTGCTTTAATATATCAAATTCCACCAGTAAAAGAATACTTTAATAACATGTATGAAGAAAACATATTTTTTAAAGCATTAGTAAATATATTTAAAGACACATTTTTCACTAAATTCTAAACATAAAAGAGAGGTAATAAGATGAAAGCCTTAATAACAGGAGCATCTTCTGGAATAGGAAGAGATATAGCAAGAGAATTAAGCAAAAAAGGATATTCGCTAGTATTAGTTGCTAGAAATTTAGAAAGATTAGAAAAATTAAAAGAAGAATTACAAACAGAATCAGAAATAGTCAGTATGGATGTTACAGATGTAGAAAAATGCAAAGAACTACATGAAAATCACAAAGATATAGATATCTTAGTAAATAATGCTGGATTTGGTGATTGTGGAGAATTTACTAAAACTGATCTTGATAAAGAATTAAAAATGATTGATACAAACATAAAAGCATATCATGTTTTAACAAAGTTGTATCTAAAAGATATGAAAGAAAAAGATAAAGGCATAATATTAAATGTAGCATCAATAGCAGGATTTATGCCAGGACCATTAATGGCAACATATTATTCAACAAAAGCATATGTTGTTAGACTTTCAGAAGCTTTAAGAGAAGAATTAAGAAAATCAAAATCAAATGTTCAAATAAGCATTTTGTGCCCAGGACCTGTTGATACAAATTTCAACAAAGTAGCTGATGTTCAATTTGCTTTAAAAGGATTAAGCAGTGAATATGTTGCTAAATATACAGTAAAAAAACTGTTAAAAGGAAAATTTTATATAGTACCAGGTTGGAAAATAAAATTGGCAAAAATAGCATGCAAAATATCTCCAACAAATATAGTTTCAATGGTATCTTACAACATGCAAAGGCGAAAGATTTAAGGGCGGTTCTCAAAATAGGACTGCTTTTTATTATGCTTAACTACAAATTGTTGATTTTTGGCTAAAAATCTGATAAAATAATACCATGAGGAGTGAAAATATGAAAGAAAACCTAGAAGATTTAGTTTCAAAAATTCATATACCTAGATGGAACGAATTACCCGAAATAGACTTATATTTAGACCAAGTAGTAAATTATCTAGAAAAATATCTAAGTAAATATAATGTAAATAAAGATGACAAAATAATAACAAAGACTATGATAAACAACTATGTAAAACAAGGAATTATGCCAGCACCTGAAAAAAAGAAATATAATAGAACACATCTTGCATATTTAATGGTAATATGTGTATTAAAACAAGTATATAGTATAAATGATATAGGAAAATTAATTTCTCTTACAATACAGTATTTTGAAATAAGCAAAGCATATAATAGATTTTGTACAAACCTTGAATTATCTATAAAAAATGTATTTACAAGAAAAGAAATTCCTAATGTAGAAAAAATGACAGAAGAACAATATTTATTAAAAAATGTTGTTCAATCTGTTGCAGATAAATTATATGTTGAAATGAAATTTTTGAATAAAGAATAAAACTTACCACAAAGAGTGAACCCCAATTATTAGACAAAATGTTTAATAAGAAGGGTTCATTTTTACGTTAAAATAGCACAGACTTTTAAGAAAATCATATATTATAAGAGAAAATAAAAATGAGGAGATATATAATGGAAGATAATATATTAGTTGAAGAAATTGAATTCACAGAAGACTTATACAAAAAGAGTATTGAAGAAAATACATTTGAAGAAGACTTAGAACATGGAATAGGAGATGAGATAGATGGAAATAGTTAAAATGCTAGTACCAGAAAGCAAATATTCAATAAAATGCCCATATGAAATGAATCCCGAATTTATAATAATTCACAATACTGCAAATGATGCATCAGCAATGAATGAAATTTCATATATGATTGGAAATAATAACAAAGTTTCATTTCACTGTGCAATAGATGATGTTAGAGTTGTTCAAGGAGTACCCTTTAACAGAAACACATGGAATGCTACAGATGGAGGGAATGGTAAAGGAAATAGAAAAGGCATTGCATTAGAAATATGTTATTCTAAATCTGGTGGAGAAAGGTTTGAAGAAGCGGAAAAATTAACTGCTGAATATACAGCCTATTTATTAAAACAATATGGGTGGGGAATAGACAAAGTAAAAAAACATGCTGATTTTTATCCTGTAAAAGGTTGTCCTCATAGAACTCTAGAATTAGGATGGCAGAGATTTTTAAACATGGTACAGTCATATTTAGATGGACAGCAACAAAATAATAATACCAATAATAATATAGAAAGTGGGAGTGATGAGCCAGTGAGAACTTATCAAAATGGAAGTACAAGTGAAAATGTATATGCAGATACAGATTGTACAAAAAAAATAGGAAGTTTAAATCCAAGAGAAGCATGTGATTGCTTTGGTATTTTTAAAGATAGAGCAATGGTAAGATATATTGTTACAGGAACAGATAACTACAAAATCGGATTTTGTAAATGGCTTGGTGGAGTAAAATAACTGGTATAAAAAAGTGGAAAAAAGTATAAAAATGTAGATTTGCTTTAAATCTACATTTTTTCATTCTATTTAGTCATTAATTTTTGTATAAAGTCCAATTGATATTATTCCACAAACCCCAACTAAAGAATATATAACTCTACTAAACAAGCTCATTTCTCCAAATAAAGTTGCAACTAAATCAAATTCAAATAAACCTATAAGTAGCCAATTTAATGCCCCAATAATTACAAGAGTCAGAGCTATATAATATAAAACTTTCATAAAAACCTCCATTAAATATTAATTTATAATTAGTATATAAAAAAATTCAGAAATTATTCAAAATGCTAGATAAGTACGAAAAAATTTAATATAATAAAATTGAAACTTTTTCATTTTAAGCAAGTAATAATTGTTGAAAGCGAGAAGAAAAATGGATATAGATTTAGATAAAAAATTATATAATGATTATTTAAATGGAAACACTGAGGCATTTGAAACACTATACCACAAGTACAAAGACAAAATAAAATATTTTGTAAATGGAATAGTGAAAAACAGTGAAAAAGCTGAAGATATTACACAAGATGTATTTATGGAAATTTTGAAAAATAAATACCAAGAAGAACAAGGAAGTTTTAAATATTATATTTATTTAATTGCTAAAAGTAAAGCTTTAAACTGCGTAAATACTGAAAAAAGAAGAAATGAAATTACGCAAAAATATTTGTCTAACACAGAGAATGAATTTGAAAATGACATATTAGATACAATTACAAAAAAAGAAAGTGAAAAAGAACTGCTAGAAGCAATCAATATACTAAGTGAAAAATATAGAAAAGCAATTTATTTAGTAATGTTTGAAAACTTTTCTTATAAAGAAACCGCAAAAATCCTTAATATATCAATTCAAGATGTTAAAAATTATATCCATAGAGGCAAAAAAGAAGTTAGAAAAATTTTAATAAAGAAAGGATTTAGAGAAATGAATAAAGTTTCAAAAGTTTTCTTATGCATTTTATGCATATTGGTTGTTGTTTCAGGAGTGGTATATGCAGCAACTAAAATCGCTGAAAAAATGAAAGGAGAAGCAGATTTAACACCAATATTTACAGGAAATATAGGTGATAATGATATAAATAGTATTTGGGTAGGAACTTTTCAATTAGCATGGAACGAATTTATGGATCAAAGAGTTCATGGAAATATTGAATTTGAGGACGGAGAATCTGTCTTAGCAAATGAGCTTAACAAAAGAACATTTACAAAAGAAATGTTAAACGAAAATGATTATTACATAAAAGTTGGAGAAACATCAAATGAGCTAAAAGAACAGATTTTAAAAGATATAAAAGACAAATTCGGAATAGATGGCTCACAGGCATTAGAACAAATCAATTTTGATGGATATGACCAAAATAAAGAGAAAAGAAGAAGCAATACATTATATGCAGTATTATATAAAAATTTTGAGTTTTTGAAACCATTTGATAGACTTTATGGTTCTAAATTTAATGATAGCGAAGAAATAGTCAAATATTTTGGAATAAATAATGCAAGTTCAGAAGAACTTAATCAAAATGTAGAAGTATTATTTTTTAATAATAATTCTGATTTTGCAGTAAAATTGAAAACTAAAGATAATGAAGAAGTAATTCTATATTGTAATGATAGTAATAAATCATTTAATGAGTTATATGAAGAACTAAATTCTAAAACGGAAAACTATCAAGGAAATAAGTCATTTACAGAAAATGATGAATTAAAAGTACCATATATTAATATAGACACAATAATTAATTATGGAGAATTATGTGGTAGAATTATTAAAGGAACTAATCAATTATATATAGTTAATGCTATTCAAAATGTTAAATTTTCGTTAGATGAAAAAGGTGGAAACTTAATGAGTGAAGCTGCTATAAAAGATGAGTATATGTCAGCTAGTTTTAATTCAAGATATTTCTATTTTAATAAACCATTTGTTATTTTTATGAAAGAAACTGATAAGCTTGAACCATATTTTGCATTAAAGGTTGATAATATAGATGTATTAGTTGAAGATAATTTGGAAGATAATATTATAATGTAAAAAACTATGGGAGCAGGTAGTTTACCTGCTCCCATAGAAGGAGTTAGGAGTCCTTTTTACTCTTCAAAAATTTCCACAATCTCGTCCCAACACGCTATTTCAGAAATATGTTCTTCCAAAGCTTTGAAAATTCTTGCTGCTTGTGTTGGTTCCACAGAATCTGTACAAGCCATTTCGGCGTAAGCCAAAGAACGGAAAAGCCTTTCGAGCATTGAATTTTCTACATTCACAACGTATTGATAGATAGCTTCAAGAAAATCGTTGAGCTCATGTTCTATCTTTTCCTTAGTAACACGACCTTGGTTAAAAGCAACTAACCAGGT
>CALXEV010000023.1 GCA_944387425.1 uncultured Clostridia bacterium | reverse complement strand
TAATAGTATATACTAAAAATAATTTTTTATCAATATTTATTCCAAAAAAACTGTCCAATTCCATTTTTTATGAATTTATTTTATGTAAGTATTGAAAATTATTTTTATTTATTCTATAATATTTCTAGAAAGAGGACATTTTTAATGCTTGAATTTAAGAGAATACTAGAATATAAAAATTTTTAAAAGATATATAAATTTGAATAAATCACTTGACAATAAAAAACTGTTGTATAATTATGAAACTAAAAAAGTAAATCAGGCAGTTAAAAGAAATATAAATAGATTTCCAAAAAGATTTTGCTTTCAGTTAACAGAAGAAGAATTTTCTAATTTAAGGTCACAATTTGTGACTTTAAACAAAAATACCGTACATGAAAGCTTTGAAAGTTCTTTTCTAAAGTCGCAATCTGCGACCTTAAACGAAAACATAGGCAGAGGTAAGCATCGTAAATATCTGCCATATGTATTTACAGAACAAGGAATAGCAATGTTATCTGGTTTACTTAAGAACGATATAGCAATCCAAGTAAGTATAAAAATAATGGATGCTTTTGTAGAAATAAGAAAATTTTTGATGCTTAATGGACATGTATTCGAAAGATTGACAAATGTAGAATATAAATTATTAGAACACGATAAAAAATTTGATAAGGTTTTTAATCAACTACAATTTGAAGAAAACGTTAAACAGAGAATATTTTTTTGATGGACAAATCTATGATGCCTATAGTATTATTATTGATATTATAAAAAAAGCAAATAAAAAAATACTAATTATAGACAATTATATTGATGACAGTGTCTTAAAAATGCTCACTAAAAAGAAGAATAATGTAGAAGTAGTTATTTTAACATCTAACAAAAATAATATTCAAAATATAGATATTCAAAAATTTAATAAAGAATATCCTATTCTAAAAATTGTCAAAACAAATAAATTTCATGATAGGTTTATAGTAATAGATAATGAAGAAATGTATTATTTAGGAGCCTCAATCAAAGATTTAGGAAAAAAATGTTTTGGAATTAACAAAATCGAAGATAAAGAGATTATAGAGAAAATAGTGACAAATCAACATAAAAGTAGTACAATATAAATGTTTTAAATTTATTGCCAAGGCAATTTTATATAGATGTAATACAAGAAATTTAATTAAATTTTTTGATAGAAGAAGGAGTTTAATTATGAGTGTAAAAACATGTCCAAGGTGTGGCGGAAAAGGTGTAACCTATGGTCCAAGAGTGGCAGAACGCAAGAAGTGTCCGATATGTGAAGGAACAAGAATGGTAAGTACTTGTACTTTTTGTAGAGGAACGGGATGGTATACGCCAAGTGGGCTATTCAACTCATTAAAGGAATGTCCATACTGCGATGGTAAAGGATATCATTAATTAGTCTCTTTGGGTTCCAATTTATGGAGCCCTCTTTTTTCTATACTTTCACTTGAATTTTAAAAAAAGTTCATATATAATACCTTTAGAAAGAGAACAAGAGAGTTCGTAACTTGTAAGAATATCGCTCCATAAGGTAAAATCGTCGCACCATAGCGATATATTGATAAATCAACTGTAAAAGGTTGATTTTTTATTTTATAAATTAATGCGACATGTTTTGTTTTTGCGATTAGCAAAAATGAAAGTGGCGATAGTAAATTTGGATAAAATTTATTTCTGTAAGATAAATTTTATTGCCTCGCAGAGCCTCCGAGTTATGATAGTACGTCATAACTCATAGGTGGTGTAGGACTTATGACAGAGTCAAAGTCCTGTGAAATCCAAACATTTGACTGCACTACTTTTTGACTTTTTTATATAAATATGCTATACTATATAATATAACCTTTTTTTAAATCTCCATGTTAGCAAAAGCTTCATGATGATTGACAACAAATAATTTAGGAGGTATAAAAAAATGACTAACGACACTATTTTGTTAATGGACTCATTAAAGGAGAAATCTCTTCAACTTTATAGCGGGATGGTTGTTGTTGACACGCATATTGGAAAGGAATATACTATCAACATTCCTGCATTGTTGCCGAAGTTGTTCAAAGATTGCTTTACAACAGATGCATCAAATGTATTCTTTGTTTTGGATAACAAAGTATATGTTACTCCGTCAACTTCACATGTTATAAGAGCTCTTCTTTCCGCTGGTTTCAGTGAGGAGTACTTCAGTATACCATTCGAATATTGTTTTTGTCCTAAGAATAAGAAAGAAAAGGTTAAATGGGAGACTCTTTGCCAGGAGGCTAGTTATGAATATGAGAATCCTGTAGAGTTCCTGTTTTGATAGTAGGGCCATTAATTAAAGTAAGTTAGTTTTTCACAAACAAGCAATGCACGTTTGTGGGCAAAGATGTCAGTTTCGGCTGGCATCTTTGCTTTTTATCTAAAGAAAATACTTGATTTTTATTAAATAATTTTATAAATTGATTGATTATTGTATCAATCGTTAAGAAAGTAAAAAGTTGTAGATATCTACGGCATTCGCCCCATATCTAACAAACTACATATATTTATTCTAGTTTCATTATTATGTTTTTCATCAACATAATAGCAACTACCATTTTCAAAAATATTATTATCTATTTCTCCTTTAAACTTTAATAAAATAAACAGACCACCTTTAGTTTCAGAGTAATTTAAAATATACTTTGCATAATTAATATTTATATTTTTTAGTGCTTCGGCTAAAAGTTTTTTATAAAATATCAACCTATTATCAATTATGTTTTTAAGATTATTGTTCTTAAGATAATCTAAAATAACTAACTGATTAAATAACGAAGTACATAAATCAAAACTTTCTTTAAAAGAATATATAGTTTCTAATAAAATTTTGTCAGATAGTATATATCCTACATTAATAGATGGGCTAATATATTTAGAAAAAGTTCCTAAATATATTACATTTCTTCCATTATTTAATTCGTATAAACTTTTATATTTTATATTCGTAAAATTAATTAAACTATATGGATCATCTTCCAATACTAAAACATTATATTTATTAATGATTTCTAAGAATTTTTCTCTATAAGCATTACTCCAAGAGTAACCTGTTGGATTATTAAAAGTTGGTGTTACATAGATAAGTTTTGGATGATATTTTATAATGCTATCTTCTAATACATTTAAGTCAATCCCGTCTTCGGTTAAATCCATCCCAATTAGATTTACTTTTCTATTTTTAAAGGTATTTATAGCACCAAAATATGTAGGTTGTTCTATTAAAACAGTATCACCTTCATTTAATAATGAGTAAGCTATAAGATTAATTGATTGCTGTGAACCAGTAGTAATTAACATATCTTTATAATTTACATTATAATTCCAAATACTAACTAAAAAATTACTAATTTCAATGCGCAATTCTTTTAATCCTTTTGGTGAAGTGTATGTATTAAAATTAACACCACTAGATAATACATTATTTATACTTTTGTTTATTCCTTCAGTATCAATTATATTATATAATCCAAGAGATTTATTTTTCATAACTACCTCCTTTTGCATATATATAGTGAACTTTTACTTTCATTTTTTATTTCTATATCAAAATATGGCAAAAGTAATTTTTCATATTGTTCCTTTGATATCCAATCAAAAACAGTAAAGTGAGGTTCATATCCTTCACAAATTTGTATATGATGAACTTTATTTTTCACCAAATAAGATATCTCTAAATAACTTTTATCATCTAGTATATATTCTTTAATCATCGGTTTTTTTGAAGGTTTATTTGAAAATGTATTAAATATAAATAATCCATCTTTTTCAAATAAACTACTAAATTTTTTAATATCAATATATAATAACCAATAATTAATTGCTTGTTCACAAAAGACTTTAGTATACTTTTCATTTGAATTCTTTACAAAATCTTCTATTGAATCATTGTACACTTTAATTCCTAACTGTTCTAAATCTAATGGTATCATATCTTTTTCTTTATCTAAGTAACTAACATTATTACTAAATTTTATTAATTCTTTTGATAATCTTCCGTTACCTCCACATATATCTAAAATTTTATCTTTGGAAGTTAAATTTGCTTCTTTTATAAAATAATCAACTCCCTTTAAAAAGTATCTTTTATATAATTCTTCATAAATAAAGTATTTTGGATATTTCATTTTCATTTCCTCCTTAAATTAAATTTCCATTTTTATCAAATAAATATATAAGACCATGATGTTTAATATTAAATGAAGTTTTGTTGTTTCTGATAGAGTCTTTTACTGTACCGGGAAAAGCATAATCATAATATGGTAATTGGTCATCATACTCATGATTTATATGAACAATTACTTTAACTTTTTCATTTTTAAATAAATAATCTAATAATGGAGCATTTAAAGTAGCTTTTAAATTTATAACATTTAAAGTATGATTTATGTGATTTACATTACTTACAATCGTATATCCATTTAAATTTTCTTTTCCCCTAATAGTAGTAATAAATCCTTTATCAGTTTTAACTGCGACACTTCCAAAAATATATTTATCACCATAGATGTTTTTTTGCATAATATCTTTATATTTTTGTATATAAAAATTATAAATATTTAAATCGTTTTCATTAATACTTATATTTTTATTTTCTATGATTGTTTTATAATATATATCTTGTTCAAAAGAATTTATAAATTGTTGTTCATTGTTTATATTAAAATGACTTTTTTCTTTAGTTAAAACATTTAATACACCATTTACATCTAAAATTACAAAATTCCATTTATTTTTTAATAAACTTTTATATGTTTCATCAATAATTTTATTATCAATACTTGAAACATATATTTTTTTATAATTAATCATTTTTAAACATTTCTCCTGCAAGTTTTTTGGCAATATCTTCTTTACCTGATGTAATAATGTAATCATTAGATGTTTTTATAATAAATGCTTTATGGTTACCATTTCTGATATTTTCTAAATCATTAGCCACTACTAAATCACATTTATTTTTATCTTTCAATTTAACAGCAGTATTAATCAAATTTTCTTCGCTAACATTATCAAGTAGTTTAAATCCTACTAAATAGATTCTTGGACTAATATCTTTTATTATTGATATTATTTTAGGTGTCTTCTTTAATTTAATAATTAAATTATCTTGATTAGATGAAATTTTGCTATCAGTTAAATTATCGTTATGATAACAAATTAAATCAATAACACTTTTATTTAAATTATTATTTATGCTTAAAGCTAAACTTTCTGCAGTTGTAACATAATCAACAGTATAATCAGATACAGCCATAGAGTGTATAAAAAAATGAATATCATTACTTGTTAATAATTTTCTAACTGCTTTCTCTAAATCATTAGTATCTATAATTTCTATAATTTCAATTTTATCGTGTGTTGGTTTAAAAGCTGTTTTTGAGCAAATATAATAAATCTTTTCTATTTGTTCTTCATGTAGTTGAATTAATTTGTTAGCTATTGTATATCCTAACTTTCCAGAACTGCTATTTGTTATCTTTCTTACATTATCTATTTTTTCACTCGTTCCACCAGCAGTAATAATTACTTTATATTTCATTTTTTCTACCTCCATCTAAAATTTTTTCAACAAATTCAATTATTGTTTCTTTTTTTGCAAGTTTCCCAATTGCTTTATAACCACATGCTAAATTACCCTCTATAGGATTTACAAATTCATAGCCGTAATTTTTTAATTTGCTAATATTATTTTGAACAATTTTATTGTTATACATCTCATTATTCATGGCAGGAGCAAATACAACTTTTGAAGTAGTAGCCATAATTGTTGTTGATAACATATCATCTGCAATTCCATTGGCTACTTTACCTATTATATTTGCAGTCGCAGGTACTACTAATACTAAGTCAGCCTTTCTTGCAAGACTTATATGTTCGACTTCTATATGCTCCCTTTTTTCGAACATATCTATTACTGCCTTGTGATTTGATAATGTTTCTATTGTTAAAGGTGTAATAAATTCAGTTGAATTTTTAGTCATTATAACCTCTACATTAGCACCATCTCTAACTAAATGAGAAATTATTTCACATACTTTATAACAAGCTATACCACCTGTTATTCCTATAACTATATTTTTATTTTTTAACATAATATCCCTTCTTTCTAAATAAATTATAGTTTGAAATCGTTGATAAGTAAAATATATTTATGTTATAATATTGATAAGGAGTGGTTATGATGAATATAGATTTAGAATTATATAGAGTTTTTTTTGTTGTTGCAAAACATAAGCATATGACTAAAGCTAGTGAAGAACTGCACATATCACAACCGGCAATATCTCAATCAATAAAAAAGCTGGAAGAACAATTAGGTGGAACATTATTTTTAAGAAGTAATAAAGGAATGGAACTTACAGAAGAAGGAAAAATGTTTTATGAATATGTTAAAGGGGCGCTAGAACTAATAAATAATGCTGAAAATGAATTTACATCTTTTAAAAATTTAGATAAAGGAGAAATAAAAATAGGTTGTTCAACTACTCT
This sequence comes from uncultured Clostridia bacterium, assembly GCA_944387425.1. Classification (GTDB taxonomy): domain Bacteria; phylum Bacillota; class Clostridia; order TANB77; family CAG-508; genus CAG-269. The sequence continues at coordinate 22,150 of CALXEV010000023.1, read as the reverse complement.
AACAAAATTAGTTTTACTTGATGCTTTAAAAAGATTTCACCCTAATTATCCAAACATAAATATTAATATTACTAATGATTTAACTAGTAATCTAATAAATGATTTAAAACTTGGAAAGTTAGACTTTGTTATATTTAATGAAAGTACTATAAAAGAAAGTAATTTAAATTTGCAAAAAATAAAAGAGTTAAAACAAGGATTTGTTTATAATCCATTGTTTTATAAAGATGAAGTGAAGTCTTTTGAAGATTTAAATAATTACCCTCTTATATTACAAAAAGAAGAATCAAATAGTAGAAAACTTTTAGATTATATTGCACTTAATAATAATGTAAAATTGATACCTAAAATGGAAGTAGTTAGCCAAGAGCTAATAACTGAATTCACTAATATTGGTTTAGGTATAGGATTTGTTATAATTGACTTAGCCAAAAGAAACTTTAATGATTTGGAAGAATTAAAATTAAATAAAAAAATACCAAATATAAATGTATATTTGGCAACTAATAAATCTATTTCACTAACATTTGCTAGTAAGACTTTTATAAAATATATTAAATAAAACTCTGTGTGGTAGTATATAATTTCTATTTTTTTACCCATACAGATACACTACCACCATTGCAATAAAAAATTCCATTTCCATCTTTGTCTACATATACTGTTTCTTTTACATTTCCTGTATAGTCATAAAAAACTGTATTTGCTAATCTAGGACCTACATTAATTGTCTTTGGACCTCCAGGTCCATCACTCATAATTGTAACTAATCCTGAGTTTGGATGCTCATCATCACCTGTTCTAACCCAAGCAATTATATCATGATGATCAAAGTAATCTATTTGTTCTCCATATGCGAATTCTCTTCTAGCCTCTATTAGTTTTGTTAATTTTTCATTCATTGGTTGAATTTTTTGTGATGGTATTCCATAATAATCTCCATAGAACACACAAGGAAGTCCACCTTTTCTTAGTAAAATCAACGCATATGCTAATGGTTTAAACCATTCTTGTACCCATGAGAATAATGCCTGTAATGGTTCTGTATCATGATTATCTACAAATGTTACTGCTAAACTAGGCAACTCTTTTACTAATGTGTTGTCAAATATTTTTGCCATATCATATTTACCACATGAATTTGATGCTTCATATAAATTGTAATGTAATGGCACATCAAATAATGGAATTGTTGAATTGGTTCGAGCAATATAGCTCTTTAGAATTTCAAGATTTCTGTTCCAATACTCTCCAACACATTTTATTTCTTTTTCTTCTTTCATAGTTTTAATCCAGTCAGCCATAAAACTTGATTTTATATGTTTGATTGCGTCTAGTCTAAAAGCATCTACTCCTGTTAATTCTAAATACCATTTTCCCCATTTTTTTAATTCTTCAACTACAACAGGGTTATTAAAATCTACATCTGCACCCATCAAATAGTCATAATTTCCATTTTCTGTGTCTACGCTTTGATCCCAATGTTTTCCACTAAACCTGAATATACCATTTTTTCTACCACTCTCATCCCAGTCTGTACCATTAAAATGGCTATAATTCCATTTAAAGTCTGAATATTTGTTATTTCTTCCTGCAAAATTATATATTGTCCATGCTGTAATCTTTTTTGGCAATGATGTATCTACATTTCTATTTTGAAGTTCTTCTTCACTCGCATATACTGTTTCTGGTTCATCTGCTCCAATTTTATGATTTAAAACTATATCTGCATATACTCTTATATTATTATTGTGTAATTCTTGTATAGCCTCTAAATACTCATCTTTTGTTCCATACTTAGTTTCTATACTTCCTTTTTGATTAAACTCTCCCAAATCGTATAAATCATATGCGGAATAACCAGCATCAAGCCTACCACCTGCACCTTTATATGCTGGTGGTAGCCATACATCAGTTATTCCTAATTCATGCAATTTACTTGCTTCATTTTTTACTTTTTGCCATAATTTATCTTCTGATTTCAAATACCATTCAAAGTATTGCATTAATATATCATTCTTTTTCATTTGTTCCTCTCTTTCAGGATTATTTGTTAGTCACTAACTTTTTCACCCTTTACTAATGCCTTAATACCTTTTAGTTTTCCTTTTAGTTTTATAAAATTATTTTTTACATCTCCTAAGAAATATGATATTCCAAAACCTATTATTAGTATAATAAATGAAATTACTGTTTGTGCATTAAATCCAATTACACAGCTTGAATTTAATACATTTGGAATTATTGATAAAAATAGTCCAAATATTATTGAAAATGTTGCTGTATAAAATCTTTTAATTAATTTGTTCATTACGAAAGATATTATGAATGCACCAATTACTAATCCGAATCCTGCTGGAATTAGAATTGGTAAGTCAAAACTAGCTAATGAACCTACATATAATTCATATAGTCCTAAAGATGATAGTATTACTGCACTATCTACTCCAGGTACTATTGATGAACCTGCAACTGCAACTCCTAATAATACTGATTGGAATAAATTTGGGTCTGTTATTACTGGGAATAAGTTTTTGTTTAAGAAGAATACACTAAATCCTATTATTGCAGAAATAACAATTACTATATAATACTTAGGGCTAAATCCTTCTTTTTTTACTTCTTTATAAAATAATGGTACTGTTCCAATTACTAATCCTAAAAATGCAAATCTAGTATACATTTCAAAATTGTTTAAAAAGAAGTCTATTACTTTACTGAATAATAATACACCTACTCCAAATCCTAAGAATAATGGAAATAAGAATTTTACATTTTCCTTGAAATTTTTAAATAGTGTTCCTATTGCTGATACTGTTTTTTGATATAGTCCTAAAATTACCAATAATACACTTCCACTTAGTCCAGGTGCTATTCCTCCTATACCTGCTATTATTCCTTTGAAAAAATTCTGCATGTTTTTCTTTACCTCCAATTTTTTTGTTTTCTATGCCTTATACTATATAACATTTTTAGATTAAAATCAATGTGTATTATTAAAATTAATATTTTTTAATTATATAGTAAACACCACATAGCTTGGCGGAGCATAATGTGGTGTTTTTTTTATTTGCTCAAAATAATAACCAAAGTTATGATTAAGGCAACTGCTATGATAGTAACTCCTATTAATCCGAAGAATAATAGATATATTAAGTGAATTAATAATGTTTCCATAGCACCACCTCCATTCTCACAGTTGAGTTATAATCAAAAAAACTCCCAATTTTACTAATTATTTTTTAATCAGTAAATGGGAATTTTTTATTTAAATTTTTTATTATGCACTCTTTAATTCAAGCCTTAATTTATCAGCAATCATTGCTATAAATTCACTATTTGTTGGTTTTCCTTTACTTGCAGAGATTGTATATCCAAAGATGCTTTCTACTGCTTCTTGTTGGCCTCTTCCCCATGCAACTTCAATAGCATGGCGAATTGCACGCTCAACACGAGAAGGTGTAGTAGTAAATTTTTCTGCTATTTTAGGATATAAGCTTTTTGTAATTTGATTAATTACATCAATATCATTTACTACCATAATAATAGCTTCTCTTAAATATTGGTATCCTTTAATATGTGCTGGCACGCCAACTTCATGAATAACATTTGTTACTAATGCTTCAAGATTTTCTTCACTTTTATTATTTGAATTAGAAATATCTATATATTGTGGTTTTTGCATTGACATATCTCTAGATATAAAATTATTACTTTGAGTTGGCTTATAGTTTTTCAACTCTCTTATTCTTGTGATTAATAAATCAATGTCAAACGGTTTAACTAAGTAATATTCTGCTCCTAATTCGATTGCTCTTCTTGTTATTTTGTCTTGGCCAACAGCTGATAACATTATACAAATAGGTTTTTTGGCTAATTTAATCATGTTAATTTTTTCTAAAACTCCTATTCCATCAAGGTGTGGCATTATTACATCTAATAATACTACATCTGGCATTAAATTTGGTATCATATCCAATGCCTCATTTCCATCCTTTGCTCTTCCAACTACAACCATATCTTCTTGATTTTTAATGTATGTTGCTAATGTTGTACTAAATTCTTGGTTGTCATCTGCAATAAAAACTGTAATTTTCTCTTTCATGTTTTTCTCCTCTCATTTTTCTACTGTAAAATATTTACATTCCGATTATAATACAATTACAATTATATTGCAATAGTTTTTTGGAATTTTTTCCCATTTTATTAATTTTTTTCTATTTTTTAGTTATATATTTTGTTCCAAGAGGTCTATATTCTTTTATATTCAGTACTTTTGTTTCAATATCACGCAAGAATTGTGTTTTTACACTAATTTCCATTTCACATTTTAATTCTATATCTGACAAATAATTTATTTCATTTATTGTTATATTTTTATTTTTACAATAATATTTAAACTTTTCAAAAGAAGAATAATCTAGTTTAACAAAAATCTCTTCTCCATTTATCTTAGTACATAATTCACATTTTTCTATAGCTTTTTGTGTTGCCTCTGAATATGCTCTTACAAGCCCACCTGTTCCTAATAAAATTCCTCCAAAATATCTTGTAACAACTACAAGTATATTACACAAATTATTTTTTTGTAATATGGTTAACATAGGTGCTCCAGCAGTTCCAGAAGGTTCACCATCATCACTAGCTCTTTCAATTACTTGTCCATTTTCTATTATTCTGTAAGCTATACAATTATGTCTAGAACCATAATATTTCTTTTTTAAGCTATTTATATTTTCCTCAACTTGTTTTATATTTTCTACATATATTATATCAGCAATAAACCTAGATTTTTTCTCTGTTATTTCAGCAGTTTCATTTTTAAGAACTGTTATAAATTCATTCATTGTTACCCTTTCTACTTATTAAGAATCTCCACATGATATACCTGCTGTATAGCCTGTTGAATATGCTATTTGTAGATTAAATCCTCCAGTATAGCTATCAACATCTATTATTTCTCCAGCAAAATATAATCCTTTTATTAATTTTGATTCCATTGTTTTTGGATTTATTTCCTTTGTGTCTATTCCACCACTTGTTATAATTGCTTCTTCTACTGGTCTAAAATTTTTTATTGTTATTTCAAAATCTTTTAATAAATGAACCATTTTATTTCTTTCTTCTCTTGTTATTTCATTAACTCTTTTTTCTGGTTCTATTTCACTTTTTTCAATAAATACAGGAATAAGTTTTTGAGGTAATAACTTATCTAAACTGTGTTTAAATTGTTTATTTTTAAATTCCTTAAAATCTCTTAGAATTCTTTCATCTAGCTGTTCATCTGTAAGCGCTGGCTTTAAATCTATTTTAATTACAATTTTTTTATCTTTTAGCAAATTGTCTATGTCTTTATATCTTACTAAATGTGCAGAAGAACTTAATATTATCGGTCCAGAAATTCCAAAATGTGTGAATAACATTTCTCCAAAATCTTCATATATTGTCTTATTTTTATTTACATCAACTAATTTTATTGACACATTTCTTAAGCTTAATCCTTGCATTTTCTTACATTCTACTTTTTCATAAACTTCTAGTGGAACTAAAGAAGGTTTTATTTTCACAATTTTATGTCCTAATTCTGATGCTATTCGATATCCATCACCTGTTGAGCCTGTTAATGGATAACTCTTTCCACCTGTTGCTAATATTACATTTGATGTTTGAATAATTTCTTTATCGGTCCTTATAGCTATAACTTGATTTTCTTTTACCAGGATTTTTTCTACTTTTGTATGTAATTTATATTTAATTTTTAGTTCATCCATTCTTTTTAAGAAGCAATCTAATACATCTGATGATTTGTCTGTAACTGGAAAAACTCTATTTCCTCTCTCTTCCTTTACTTCTAATCCTTGCCTATGTAAAAATTCTATTATGTCCTTATTTGTGTAATTTTGGAATGCACTATAAAGAAATTTACCATTTCCAGGAGTATTTTTTATAAATTCACTCATATATAGTGAACTTGTAATATTACATCTACCCTTTCCTGTAATTAGTAGTTTTTTTCCAAATGAGGGCATTTTTTCAATTATTAAAACTTCTTTTCCGTTTTCTGCTGCTGTTATTGCAGCCATCATACCTGCAGGTCCTCCACCTACTACTATTACTTTTGACATCAATACTTCCTCTCTTTCCTATTACTATATATTAACAAATTTATGCTTAAAATGCAATAGTTTAAAGCCTTTTGCTCATTGCAAAAAATGTCGAGTTTTGATATAATCTGTAAAAATAAAGGAGGGATTATGATGACAAAATTGAAAATGATTTTAAAAACTGTTGCTATTTTTATTTTGATTATGCTTTTAATTTGTTTCTTTGTAAGCATATTTAATGTCTTCAATAACCAAATAGGAGTAAATGAAATTTTTAGTAAAACAGGTCTGTATTTTTTATACACAATAGGATATGGAGCCTTAGAAGGTGATGCATTTCTTCAAAATGTTTTAGCTATAATAGGAATCATTGCTTTGGCATTAATGTCTACATTTTTAACAATAAATTTGTTTTGGCGTCTTGATGATGTGTCTATGTCAAAAACAATAACTTTACATGACAATGTTTTAGGTTTTCAATTTCTAAACAATGGTCGTGCTATTTGCGACATGAAAGCAACTTTTGTTGTTTATGATAATTTTACTTCAGAAAATTTAGAAGAACCAAAAGAATATTACTTGCCCGTACTTTTAAAAAATTCTCATTGGAATTTAAAAGTTAATTTAGATGAAACTTTTTGGTATAGAGCCATTTATGATTTACTTTCTAGTGATGATAAAAAATTATATTGCATTTTTTCTTTTGTTGACACAAAAAATGGGCAAAATAGTATTAGAGTTCAAGAAGTAAAAAAAGAATATATTATGAAAAATGAGCAAATTCTTAAATATGAAGATTTTATAAGTCCTTCTATAATAAATTGTAATTCTCTACAAGCTTGTGAGAACGGAAGTAATGTTACATTAAATTATGAAGAAAATTTTATGAATATGCATTATGAATTTTTAAGCAGTGCTGATGAGAATTCTTTTGCAATGTGTTTTTATAATTATCATAGTAAACCATTGAATTTAGGAAAATATAACTTAGATACAACATATATTGAATTTAGTGCTGTTTCAGATAATAAATGTGAGCTTAAATTAGAATTTAAAATGTCAAATGATGTTAATTGTGCAAAAATACTCGAACTAAATGAAGAACCTCAAACAATTAAAATTCCTATTAAAGAAATTGATGGAGATTTGGAATATATTAGAGAAATATGTTATACTTCTTTTGAAAAAAATAATCCAAATAAAAATAACTTAAAAATTAGTAATATGAGAATTATAACTAAGTAAAAAATCTCTACAATGCTAAAAATAGCATTGTAGAGATTTTTGTTTTGGTTGGGCTGGCTAGATTCGAACTAGCGCATGTTAGAGTCAAAGTCTAATGCCTTACCGCTTGGCTACAGCCCAGTATTATAATGGGGTGGAAGATGGGACTCGAACCCACGGTCTCCAGTGCCACAAACTGGCGCGTTAACCAACTACGCTACATCCACCATTGTATAGCTCATTTGTGAACACATATAATATTTTAATATGATTTTTTTAATTTGTCAAGTTCTTTTTGAGAATTTATAACATTTTTGTAAAATTTATAGAGCTAGTTCTGCACTAGCTCTATTACTTAAATATTATTTTTCCCCTCTGCCTTCAGGTAAGGCATTAGGTAATTCAATTCTAATTCTAATTTTGAATACATATGTTACTGCTCTTACCAATTTAGATTTTTTAAATCTTTGCCATAATGATGGTTTTTCTTCAAATGAAACTGAATCTTGATATTCTTGAATTTGTTCTTTTATTTGCTCTTGTTGTACTTCTTGTTCTTGCTTTTCTTCTTTAACTTCTTCAACAATTTGTGAAACTTTAGCTTCTTTTACATTTTCTTCTTGTACAACAGGTTGTTCTAAAATACTATCAACTGGTTTTGGTATAACTTTTAATGCATCAGCAACTTCTATTCCTATATAGCTTAATGCTTTTGATCTGTCTTCTATCCTTTCCATATCTATTTCAATATGTAAGTTACTTTCTAAGTTGTTAACTCTGGCATTTAAAAGTTTTAACGCATCTTGATAGTTTTGACTTTGTCTACTTTTATCCTTGGCAACTAGTTTTAATGTATCTATAACATCTGTAGAGAATGAGCCTTCATTTTCTACTTCTTTAATTTTATTTTTCCATTCACTATCTTTTGTTTCAACAGCATCTATTAAATCTCTTAATTTTCCAGCTAAAGCAATATTTTCTTCTCTTTGTCTAATTAGTTCTTCAACTTTTTTTGTATTTTCTTCAAATAAATTTGTTGCATATTCAACTAAATTATAAGCAGCTTTATATACACTAACTGGGAAATTCTTTTTCTTTGGATATTCTATTAAATATGCTTTTATAGATTCTATTAAATCTTTAAAATAGGTATCATCTTCTAATTGAACTATTTGCTTTTTACTATTAGGATTTATCATTTTTTGAACTTTGTCTATGTTTGATAATATCTTTTCTTCAGTTATGACCATCCTTACATTTACTATGCCTGATTTTTTAGACATTGCAAATACCTCCTTCTTCCTATGTAGTCAAATTAATAAATTCTATTTCATTATACAACAATTTCCGTAAAACTACAAGGTTTTTTTGTCGTTTTTATATTACATTTATATTACAGATGTAATATAAATGTAATATTTTGCAATTGTTGTGATTTATTTATTCCCTAGTGTTTTCTTTAATTCTTCATGTCTTTTTATTTTTAGTGTTGTTGTTTTTATTAATTCTTCTTCTGTAACTACTAATTCCCTTACATATTTATATTTTGGCATCAATTTATTTACTTCTTTTACTTTTTCCCATAAGAATTCTTTGATTTTTTCGTCATCTTCTATTTGATATAGTTCTTTTATTAATTCTCTATCAAATACAATTTTTGCACAGACTTTTACATCTCCATCAGCTTCTTTTTTCTCATATACGAATGATTCTTTTACACCTTCAATTTTATTAAATAATGTTTCTATCTCTTCTGGAAAAACATTTTTACCATTATTTAAAACTATTACACTCTTCTTTCTTCCTGCTATATAAATAAATCCATCTTTATCTATTCTAGCCAAGTCTCCTGTATGGAACCATCCATCAGGTTCTAAAGCAGATTTATTAGCTTCTTCATTTTCGTAATATCCTAGCATTACAGATGGACCTTTTGCCATTAATTCACCTATTCCATCTTCGTCTGGAGAATCTATTTTTACTTCTACACTTGGGAATTTCTTTCCTATTGAACCTAATCTTCTAGATTTTGGAGTTTCTGCTGCTATTACTGGAGATGTCTCTGTTAATCCGTATCCCTGTTCTACATCAAATCCTAAATCATTAAATCCTTTTTCCGTTTCAGGGTCTAAAGCAGCCCCCCCTGTAACAACTAATTTTAATTTTGGTCCTAAGCTTTCATGTATTTCACGAAATAGTTTCTGTCTAACATCTATTTTAAATTTTAATAGTGTTTGTGAAATTTTTATTCCTTTTTTTACTGCTCCTAATTTTCCCTTTTTCTCTATTGTTTTCATAACTTTTCTGTAAATTATATCAAATACAGCTGGAACTGATATCATTGCTGTTATATCAAATTCTTTTATATTGTCTGCCATATGTTTTACACCTTCACAAAATGCTATGGCTCCACCAATTGAAATAGGATATAAAAATCCTACTGTACATTCAAAAACATGATGTAAAGGCAAGAATGATAAAAATATATCTGTCTCATCTAAATCGAATGTATGAATAATGTCCATTATATTTGTAACAATATTTTTATGTGATAACATTACAGCTTTTGACATAGAAGTTGTACCAGATGTAAATAACATTATTCCCATTTCTTCATTATTTATTTTTGCATTTATAAATTCTTTATTTCCTTCTTCTAATAATTTTTTACCTTTTTCTATTAACATTTTTTCAGAGTATATTCCATTTGTATTTTCTTGTAAGTCCATTGAAATAAAATATTTCAAATTAGTATTTTTCTTTTCTCTTAATGTGTTCATTATATTGTCATATTTTTCTGAATAAAAAATTGCCTCAACTTCTGAACGTAATATTAAACTTTCTAGTTCATTATCAGGTAATGCTTTATCTAATGGCACAACAACTCCAACTCCTGTAGCTATTGCTAAATAGCTTAATTCCCATTCATATCTGTTCTCAGAAATTACAGCTATTCTTTTATCTTTTAATCCCATTTGAACTAATGCTGTTCCTAATGCATTTATTTGATTTCTAAATTCTCTATGTGTTATATGGTCTAGTCCTCCATTTTCGTTTTTAAAGATGTATGCAGGTCTATCACCATAAACCTCTCCTGTTTTTTGTAACATATCTTTTAAATCTGTAAATTTCATACTTCTTGATTTTGTTTCCATTTTTTTCTCCCCTTTATTATTTGTTTTTTAATCCATTTACTACTGTATTTTCATATTCGTGATATAATTTCATTATGTCCATCTCCATGCCTTCTCTTTTTTTATAAATAAGTGTTGAACATATAAGTCCATATATCTCTGATGCAATCGCTCTAGAATCTCCTTTTTTTATTTCTCCATTCTCTATTCCTTCTTGAACTATTTTTTCAATTTTACTTATATATTCATATACTAGACTTTGGCATTTTTTGTTTCTTTCTTCTTTACCCCAAAATTGACTTAGTAAAATCGTTATAATATCTTCATATTTTTTAACGATTTTTATTTGAATTAATATGATTGCTTTAATTTTATCAATATAATTATTATGCTTTGCTGTTTTTATATCTATACTATTTTGTAATAATTTTATTCCTTCTTCTATGAGAAAGTTAAATATTTCTTCTTTACTAGAAAAGTGATAATAAAGTGTTCCTTTCGCAACACCCACTGTTGCTGTAATTTCCTCAATACTTGTTGCTTCATATCCTTTTTCTGCAAATAATTTCATTGAAGTTTCAAATATTTTTCTCTTGGTTTTATTCATACAATTCACCTATATCTCTATATTTTTACACACATATTATATACTGTTATGACTATTTTGGCAAGTATTTTTTTCAATTAGAACATATAGTCTATATTATGTATTCTTTTTAGTTTACCTTTTTAATTTATTTTTTTATCCACATAGTTGTGGATAATGTGGATAACCCTGTGAATAACTTAAAATAGGCACATTTTTTTCACAAGTTATTCACATTCAATTGTTGATAATTTATTATTAACATTTATTTGTATTTTTATGTTTTTTTATGTAACTTTTGAGCTTAGAATTTAAATTAAATAAAGAGAGTAGCCAAAAAATAGGCACTCTCTATTTTAAAAAAATATTAAATAAACTGCTAATATTATTTCCAATATTAATATAGTTGGTAATCCGATTGTAAATTTTAATTTTTTAGTTTTATGTCTAAATGTATACATCCCTGCTATAGTTCCAATGCCTCCACCTAAAGCTGTTACAATAAATAATGTTTGCTCAGGTATCCTCCATTTTCCCCATTTAGCTCTCCTTTTATCAGACCACATCATATAAAATCCAATTAAATTAATTACTATTAAATATATTATTATATTCCTTACTGAAAATATTTCACTTAGCGAAATAACATTTTCTTCAAACATGTTTTTCCTCCATTTTATCCAAATAAGCTTAATTGATTGCTTTGACTCATTCCTTCTAAACACCCAAATTGGCGAAGTAATTCTGTAACAGAATCCCCTATTTTTGCACGAATTTTTAAGTCATCTATAGACATAAATTTTTCTTCTTCTCTAGCCTTTGCTATGCTTTCTGCCGCAACATTTCCAAGTCCAGCAATACTATTTAATGGTGGACGTAAGTACTCTCCTTCAATTTGGAACTTTGTAGCATGAGATTTATATAAATCTATTGGCAAAAATTTAAATCCTCTTTGATACATTTCATGTACAATTTCTAAATCATCATACATATCCTTATCTTTTGGTGTTGCATTATTCCCCATCATCTCTATTTCTTTCATTTTGTTTTTTACTTTTTCATCACCATTTATCATAACTTCTGCATCAAATGCTTTTGCTCTAATTGAATAATATGCAGCATAATATGCAAGTGGAATATGAACTTTAAACCATGCAATTCTAAATGCATTTGTTACATAAGCTGCAGCATGTGCCTTAGGGAACATATATTTTATTTTCTCGCAAGATTTAATATACCAGTCAGGAACATCATATTGTTTCATTATATCTTTAAATCCTTGCCATTTTTCAGGGTCTTTCAAAGCTTTTCCTTTACGTACTGTTTCCATTATTTTAAATGCTTTATCTGGTGGTAAACCTTTTTTCATTAAATATACCATTATATCATCTCTACAGCATATGGCTTCTTTTAGAGTTACAGTTCCTTGCTCAATCAATGTTTGGGCATTTCCTAACCATACATCTGTACCATGTGATAAACCTGATAAACGAATTAACTCATCAAATGTTGTTGGATGTGTATCCACAAGCATTCCTCGAGCAAATTTTGTTCCATATTCAGGTATTCCAAATGTTCCAACTTCTGAATGAATCTGTTCTGGTGTTACTCCTAATGCTTCTGTAGAATTAAATATTGACATTGTTTCTTTGTCATCTAACGGAATCTCTGTAGGTGCAATTCCAGTTAAATCTTGTAACATACGAATAACTGTAGGATCATCGTGTCCTAGTATATCTAATTTTAGTAAGTTTCCATCTATTGAGTGATAATCAAAATGTGTTGTAATTATATCAGAATTTGGGTCATCTGCTGGATGCTGAACTGGAGTAAATTCGTAAATTTCTCTTCCTTTTGGTACTACAATTATTCCTCCTGGATGTTGTCCTGTTGTTCTTTTTATTCCAGTACATCCTACAGCAAGCCTTGCTATTTCCGCTTTATTAACAGGTATATTTCTTTCTTCATAGTATTTTTTTACATATCCAAATGCTGTTTTATCAGCAACAGTACCTACTGTACCTGCTTTAAATGTTGTTCCTTTACCAAATATTACTTCAGTATATTTATGTGCTTTTGCTTGATATTCTCCAGAGAAGTTTAAGTCTATATCTGGTTCTTTGTCTCCATTAAATCCTAAGAATGTTTCAAATGGAATATCCATTCCATCTTTTGCAAGCTTATGTCCGCATTTTGGACAATCTTTGTCTGGTAAGTCAAATCCATTTCCTATTCCATAATCAGTAAAATCTGAATATTTACAGTTTGGACATCTATAATGTGGTTGAAGTGAATTAACTTCAGTTATACCTGTCATGAATGCAACTAATGATGAACCAACAGATCCTCTTGAACCTACTATATATCCATCCTCATTTGATTTCCATACTAGTTTTTGAGCTATTATATACATTACTGAATATCCATTACTAATAATTGAATTTAATTCTTTATCTAATCTAGTTTTTACTATCTCTGGTAATGGGTCTCCATATAGTTCATATGCTTTTTTATATGCGATATTTTTTATATCCTCTTCACATCCAGGAATATGTGGTGGACATTTTTCTGGTGATATTGGACTTATTCTATCACACATATCTGCAATTTTATTTGTATTTGTTACTACTACTTCATATGCTTTTTCTTTTCCTAAATAGCTAAATTCTTGAAGCATTTCATCTGTTGTTCTTAAATATAGTGGTGCTTGATTATCAGCATCTTTATATCCTTGTCCCGCTTCTAATATACGTCTATATATTTCATCTTGTGGATCCATAAAATGCACATCACATGTTGCTACTACTGGTTTATTTAATTTTTCTCCCAAATCAACAATTTTTCTATTTATATCTTTTAAATATTCTCTATCAGGAACTTTTCCATCTCTTACTAAAAATTCATTATTTCCTATTGGTTGAATTTCTAAGTAATCATAATCTTTAGCAATATTTTCGATTTCTTCATCTGATTTTCCTAGTTCTATTGCTTGATATAATTCACCTGCTTCACAGGCACTCCCCATTATTAGTCCTTCAGAATATTTTTTGTATACACTTTTTAAGATACGAGGTTTTTTGTAAAAATAGTCTAAATGAGAAATGGATACTAATTTATATAAGTTTCTTAATCCCACATAGTTTGTTGCTAATATTATTGCATGATATGTTTTTAATTTTTTGTATTCTTCTTTTTCTGATTCTTTGTCTTTTCCCATTGTGTCTATTTCTTCTAGTTTTGTTATTCCTTTGTCTTTTAATTTTTGAATCATTACATTGAATACTTTTACAGTTGTATCTACATCGTCTAATGCTCTATGAGCTACTTCTACAACTATTCCTAACTCATCTGCAATCTTTCCAAGCTTATATTTTTTGAAGTTTGGAAATAAATCTTTTGCAAGTGTTAATGTATCAACATATGTATAGTCAAAATCATATCCTAATACTTTAGCATTTTGTTTTAAGAAGCCTACATCAAATCCTGCATTATGAGCTACTATTACAGAATCTCCAAGAAATTCTAATATTTTTGGAAATACTTTATCTATTGTTTCTGCATCTTTTACCATATCATCTGTAATATTAGTAACTTCAACAACTCTTTGAGGTATTGGCTTTTCTGGATTAACGAAGCAACTAAATTGGTCAATTACCTCTCCATTTTTTACTTTCATTATACCTACTTCAGTTATTTTTTCTGTTACAGCAGAAAATCCTGTAGTTTCTAAGTCTAATACGCAATAAGTTGTGTCTAAGTCTTGACCTTTAGGGTTAATTACAGATTTTTCTTTATCTGGAGCTAAATATGCTTCAACTCCATATATTACTTTCATATCTGGATTATCTCTTCCTAATAATTTATGTGCTTCTGGGAAGGCTTGAACAACTCCATGGTCAGTTATTGCAATTGATTTCATTCCCCATTTCATTGCTCTTTTTATTAGGTCTGTTGCTGAAGTCATAGCATCCATCTGACTCATTTTAGTGTGCATGTGTAATTCTACTCTTTTTACTTCTGCAGTATCTTCTCTTGTCGTCTTTGGCAATGGTTCAGATGTAACTATTGTGTTTGCCATTATTGTTAGCTCATTAGAAAAAGTGTCCATTTGAGCTTTTCCGGCTAACTTTATTGCTTTTGTTCCTTTTAATCTTTTCATGATTTTCTTAGCATTATTACCAGGTAAAAATGCTTTACAAGTCATTGTACTTGTTCCATCATATATATCTATACTTAAGATTACTTTTCCTGTTTTAGTTTCTTTATCTTCCATTGCTTGAATTTCACCATCAATACATACATTACCAGATTCAGCATTTAAATCTGCAATTTTTACTAATGGATCATTTATTTTGGTAGATGAGCCTAAAATTAATGGTGTATCTTCATCTTCTTCTGGTAGTTTTGGTAATCCTTCGTCAGATATCTCTGCAATTATGTTTGCCATTACAGTTATATCTCCTGCATATGCGTCTAATCCTGCTTTTCCTGTTGTTTTAATTCCTTTGGCTTGTTTTATTTTTTCTGAAACTTCGTTTCCTTCTGTAATGTCTTTTGCAAATGCTTTACATGTGATTATTCCTGTTCCATCATAAATTTCGAATATTAACATTCCTTTACCTGTTTTTGTTTCTCTACATTCACATGTTACTGTTCTTCCTTCTAATGTAATTCTACCATCATTTGAAGTTATGTCTTTAATTTTCATTTTCTTTTCTTTTGCTTTTGATGGTTTTCCAAATATGATATTTTCTTGTTCTTCGATTTCAGGCATATAACCAAGTTCTTCATCACTTGGCATTGCATAGTCTGCATCATTATATGGTCCTTCTGGAATAGGAGGTATTTCCATATTTTCTGAATGATTTTGATTTGCTGTATTTTCATAATATTGTTCTTCATGGTGTGTTCTTATTGCAATTCCTTGCATTGCTTCTTGTACTGCTTTATGTTCAAGTTCTTTGTTTCTTTCTTGAAGTTCTTGTATTTCGTTTTTAGCAATTCTTTCTTCTATATTTACAATATATTTTTTTCCAAACAAATTGAATATTACATTTTCTAGTTCTCTATCTAGTTTTCTTGCTTTTAAAAAGTCTGCTCCTTTAATTTTCATGAATACATTTATCTTATTATCTTGTACTTCTAACTTGCTTTTTAATAGTAATAAAGGTCTCATTAGCGGATATTTGTGAGCCATATAACATATTAAGTTTTCCCATTCACTTTCTATTGATTTTTTTCTTACATTTTCAGGATAGTTTATTATTATATGTACTTGTCCGAATTGAAATCTTTGTCTTAAAAATCTTTCGAAATACCAGATTTCTTTAATTTCTATATATTCATTAGAATTAATGTCTATTTCTAATGTATTTATTTTTTTGTATAATTTCATTTTGTTTATTTCTGCATCTGCTATATTGCTATTTGTCTTATAGTCGCTAAATATATTTCCTACTTTTTTGCTTTTTACTTTTGTTTCTGTTTGTTCTGCCACATTCTCACCTTCATTCGATCATTTGGTGCCGGTTCTCTTTTGCCATTTTGGCATTTGGTGCCGGTTCTTTTTTGCTATTTTTTCTTTAAGTCATATGGTATCATATTTTATAAATGTTTTCAATTGCAAACAAGAAAAATCTCTCAATTTTTTGAGAGATTTTCATTTAAATTTTAGTTCTCTATTTTATAGTCATTCCTAATTCTGTCTTAGCTTTTTCTATGTCTTCTTTTTTAGCTTTTGTAAATTTCATTATTGTTGTATCGTCTTGTTCTAATTGTAACATATTTTTTATTACTAACATTATGCCTTCAACTATTCCTTCTTGCCTTCCTTCTTGCCTTCCTTCTTGTCTGCCCTCTTGTCTTCCTCTTTTTCTTTCATTTATATATTCATCTCTTAATCTTTCTCTTATAGTACTCATATTTTCTTCACCCTCACTTTCTTTAATTACTCCGCTCAATTCTTCTATTGGTACATCTTCATATTCTTTTTGATTAACATTATAATTTGTAAAATCATTAATAAATTTTGCCATTTCTTTTGGATTAGTAAAAATATCTTTAAAAATCTTATCATGTTTTTTATCGCTTGTTTTATTTTTATGATTATTTAGTACAGAATATTTTTCAGTTTCGTCATTAATCTGTAAATAATCAATTGACGCTTTTGTAAAATAGTAGTAGCCTAAATAATCATCCCATGTAAACTCAAATTTTTGTATAACATCAACTCCTTTTTCTTTTATTTTTTCTTAATTAATAGATTAAATAATATGAAATAATTGTTTGATAAAAAATTTTACTAAGGCTAAAATGCTTTAGAATAAAATAACACATACTAAAAATATTAGTATGTGTATATAATAACATAATAGTTTATCTCTTTCAAGTATTTTTAAACATTTTCAATTAGTTTATCTAATAGTTCTGAATATTTTATTCCAACTGCTTCAAATAGTTTTGGATACATACTTATTTGAGTAAAACCTGGCATTGTATTAATTTCATTAATATAAATTTTGTTAGTTTCTTTTTCAATGAAAAAATCTACTCTTGATAAATGTCTTCCGTCAATAGTTTTAAATGCTTTTATTGCAAGTCTTTTAATTTCTTCAATTTGTTCGTTTTCAATTTTAGCAGGAATAATTGTTTTAGATTCTGAATTATTGTATTTTGCATCATAACTATAAAATTCTTCTGATGACTGAATTTCTCCAACAGTTGAAGCAATGGGCTCACCAACATCTAATACAGCACATTCAACTTCTTTTCCATCAATCCCCTGTTCTATCAAAATTTTATTATCATAATGTCCTGCATTTTCAATTGCTAATTTTAATTCCTCGATATTTGTTGCTTTTTTTACACCAACAGATGAGCCTGAATTTGATGCCTTAACAAACATTGGGAATTTTATTTTATCTGTTATCTTTTTTATTTCAAATTCTTCTTCATCGAATTTCTCATCAATTATTACATAATTATCTTTAATATTTTTTACATACACATATGGTGTTTGCGGTATTTCAGCCTTTTCAAATAAGATTTTGGTATAGATTTTATCCATTCCAACACTTGATGCAAAAACTCCACATCCTACATATGGAATTCCAAGAATTTCTAACATTCCTTGAATTGTACCATCTTCTCCCCCTATTCCATGTAATACTGGAAATGCTATATCTAAATCTTTTAATACCCAAATTAAGTTATAAATTTCTTCTTTTTTGCCATCTATTATTTCAAACCATTTTCCATATTTGTTGATGTATAATTCTTTTATTTTGTATTTTTCCTTGTTTAAATTACTTATCACTGACTTTGCAGACATTATAGAAACTTCATGCTCTGTGGAAATTCCTCCATAAATAATTCCAATAGTCTTCATATTATCATCCTTTCATATAATAATATTTTATTTAAATTTGTCTTATTCATGTTTTATTGACTTATATTTTTTCCACTTTTGGCATAGGTCAATTAAATCTGCCACAATACTTGCTATGATAACTAAAATAAGTACCCCAAAAAACTGCGAAGTATTCTAAATCCTTGATTTTACAGCCAAAAAATGTTATAATATTTATTATAAGTAATTTTTTACTTATTTCCCTTTTCCCACTAATTGTGAGAAAAGGCCTCACTTTTAGTTTTACATAATTATTTTAACATCTTAAGGAGGTTAATCATGTACAAATCAACACACACAAACACACGGACTAATTTGAAGGAACTCTTGGTAAAGTTCATTACCATTTGTATCATCGTAGCTGTAGGTTTCTGTACATCTACTTCTACAGTGTATGCAAAAGAACTTTCCATACCAGGCGGAACCGGCGATTCATATGTGAATGATTTCGCAGGGATTTTCACAGAAGAACAAAAATCGGAACTCGAAAACAACGCAATATCACTTGCAAATAACTATGATGGTATCGAGGTTGTTATTACCACTGTCAAAAATTATGATGGTGATGATTTCAACATATTCGCTACTGAAATGTATAGACAGTATGGTATTGGCAAAAACGATATGGGAGTTTTGATTCTCCTGTCTACTGAAACACGTGATATTCGCCTTGAGGTAGGGTATGCTATGGAAGCATATATTACAGATTCTATTGCAGATTCTCTTATTGAAGATTATGCAATCAACTATCTACGCGAAAATAATTTTGCCGAAGGACTTATTGAACTTCAAAAAGGAACAATCGACAAAATTATCTCCTTGGTAGGAAATGAACCTGTATATGCTCAAAATGCTTCTTCTCAAGAAATTCTACCGGAAGCATCAAATACTTCTTCTACTAATACTTCCAGTGAAAATAATTCTTTTGGAATTGTGCTTTTTGTTGTAGGGCTTGTCGCCATCGTAATTATGTCGCTTATAGTGCTAAAATATCTTAATTCTAAAGATGAAGAACATGGCAACATGAAAAAAGAACTCGAAAAAGTTCAAAAAGAAGCTCTTGAACAAAAAGAAACTTTTGAAATGGACCGTAATTCTCTATGTGAGAAAGTTTACTCTCTCAATTCTAAAGTTAATAGCCTTACAAAAGAGTTAAATTCCATGAAAGAAGAAAAAAGGCGAATTTCTGCTTCTCATGCAGTTTTGCTTGAAAAGAACACAACTTTGCAAGACCGTTATTCTAGGGCAAAAATTTTGCATCCTGAACTTGATGACGAAATCGATACAATGATTAAAGAAGAAATTCGTCAAAAAGACATGAACACAGCAAAAATCACTGACAATTTGATTTCTAAAGTGATAGATTTGCCAGCTGACAGAACTATTATTCCGGAAATCGAAAAAGCACTTTCTTCGTATGCTCATTTAACCGAATCTCAAAAAGCTTATGTAAAATCTGATGTCAAAAAACTGAATGTTTTGTATCAAGCTTCTTTGGAATTGAAAAAAGAGTATGATGAGGAATGTGAAAGAAAGCGTCAGCAAAAAGCTGCCAAAGATGCCTTTAACGAAATTTCTTCTATCATCTGTGGCATCACTATAGCAAGAGCTAGCAACCTTCAGAGATTGAATGATGCTAAGCACATTTATCTCTCACTTGATTCTGGTTCTCGTTCTTTCTTTGATAACAGTATTTTGAGTAAGCTTAATCAGCTTATTGATGATGCTGAAAGAGATATGAGAAGAATTGAAGATGCTAGAAGACGTGAAGAAGAACGTCGCCGTCGTGAACGTGAAGAAGAAGAGCGTCGCCGTCGTGAGCGCGAAGAGGAAGAACGTCGTCGACGTGAAGCCGAACGCCGTCGTAGAGAAGAAGATGAACGTCGTAGAAGAAGTTCTTCATATAGCTCTGGTAGCAGATCTCGCAGTGGTGGATTTGGTGGTCGTTCTGGTGGCGGTGGTGCTTCTAGAAAGTTCTAACCATAACCTCAAAGGTGTAACATATGACAGACAGAACTAGAAATAATATTATTGCTGTAGCTATTTTGCTTGTGATATTAAGCATTATGGCAACACTTATACGGTGGCAACTTGTTCCTTTAAGGGAAAATGTCAATTTACAGCAAGCACAAATTGAAAGTAATCTTCAACGTCGCAGTGACCTTATTCCAAATTTAGTTGCAACAGTGAAGGGCTATGCAGAATACGAAGAAGATATCTTTAATAGTATTACTGAAGCACGTTCAAATTTGCAACTTAGTTTAGAAGAAGGGAATTTGGACGATATTTCAGAAGCTAATGATAATTTGACTTTAGCTTTGAATAATATGCTTTCTGTTCTTGAAGACAATCCTGAGTTAAAGGCAAGTGAACACTTCAGAACTCTCGAAGTTGAGTTGACTGGCACTGAAAACCGAATTGCAGTATCTCGGTATTATTACAACGAAGCTGTAAATGAATACAATACTGCCATTCAAACACCGCCTACAAGCTTTTTTGCTAAGTTCTTAGGTTTTGAACCTGTAGAATATTTCGAAGCTTCTAAAGAAGCTAATGAAGTTCCAAATGTTGATTTGAGTTAAACAAAACGGTATTAGAAAATTGGCAATTGCTGATTCTCTAATACCGTTTTATTATTATTCAATAGCAGTTTCACAATATTTACAACGATAAACCTTATTTTCCTTATCTGTCAAAACAAAAATATTATCCAAATCTTGTTCAACAGAAGTAATACATCTTGGATTTTTACACTTAACAATATTTGTTATAGTTTGTGGAAGTTCAACATGATATTTTTCAACTCTAATATCATTTTTGATAATATTTATTGTAATATTTGAATCTATATAGCCCAATATATTTAAATCCAAATTAATATCTTGTGCAATTTTAATTATATCTTTTCTCCCCATTTTTTTACTTCTAGCATTTGTAATTATTGCAACTGAGCAATCTAATTCTCCAAGTTTTAAAGCCTCATATATTTCCATCCCTTTTTTTGCTTGAATATGGTCTATTACTATTCCATTTCTAATACTATCAATATTCATATTATTTTTTCCTTTCATTTTTATATAAATTTTCCATCTTCAATATGTATAATTCTATCTGCTAATTTTGCAATTTCTAAATTATGAGTAATCATAATAATTGTTTGCTTATATTCCTTGTTTGCTTTTTGTAATAATTGTATAATCTCACTACTTGACTTGGTGTCCAAATTACCTGTTGGTTCGTCCGCTAATATTATTGTTGGGTTTATCATTAAAGCTCTACCTATAGCCACCTTTTGTTGTTGTCCTCCTGATAATTCATTTGGTAAATGTTTTTTTCTGTTTTCTAAATTTAAGAATTTAAGTATGTTTTCTAGTTTTTCTTTATCTACTTTTTTTCTGTCAAGCTCAATAGGTAATAAGATATTTTCTTCTACAGTTAAAGTAGGAATTAAATTATAAAATTGATATATAATTCCTATTTTTTGTCTTCTTAGTATTGTCAAATCTTTTTTATTCATTTTATATATATCTTTATCATAAAAATATACTGTTCCACTGGATGGTTTTTCTAATCCTGCAATTGTATGTAAAAGAGTAGACTTTCCACTTCCAGAAGGTCCTGTTATTGCAATAAATTCACCTTCTTCTACTTCAAAAGAAATATCATTCAAAGCAATAACTTTTGCATCACCTTT
>CALXEV010000022.1 GCA_944387425.1 uncultured Clostridia bacterium | reverse complement strand
ATTTATTATTCACCACGCAAACCAATTCCAAAAATATTATGAAGAAGATATTTTAGAATTAAGAAATGATATAGTAGGTCATTATAGAATAAGTTAGCTTTTGTAATAATTACATGGATAAATCGAAAAATAAAATAAAATGTCGTAAACTGTTGAAAAAACTGCATTTTTAATATATAATATAAAACATAAAGGGGGAAAAAGTATGAGCAAAGATTCAATATTAGATTTTATAAATGATGTAATAATAGAAAACGGAATAGAGAATAATTTAGACTCTGCGACAATTAAACAGAATATTGCAGATTATAAAGCTTACTTAATAGCAAATAGTTTTGCTGACGAAAATGCTCTAAAAGCAATATCAAGAATAGAAGAAAAGGTAGAGGAATATTATGAATTAGCCAAAAGTTTTAAGAAAGCAGGATTAAATATCCCAGCAATAAAACTTGATCCTACAAATGTAAAACCACATAGAGATCATAGAGCCCAAATAACCCAAAGAATGGCTCCAAGAGGATGTGGAGATGTAAGAACAACAAATTATAGAGGTTGCTAATGGAAGAATATTTTGTAAAAGCCCAAAACAATTATTTATGTAATACATCATATCCTTTGAACAAAGAAAATTGGTCAAAATATAAAATCAAAAAGTATGATTTATTTGAAGATGAGAAAAATCTAAATTTTTACATACATATTCCTTTTTGTAGAAAACTATGTGCTTTTTGTGAATATATTAAATATCCAAAAACAAATATAGAAATAGAAGAAAAATATGTAAATATATTAGAAAAAGATATAAATAAATTTATAGAAACCCATGCAAATATAAAATTGCATGGGTTAGACGTAGGTGGAGGAACACCAACAGCCTTAGAAATAAAACCATTTACACACCTAATGCAAATTTGTAAAGCTTTAATACACAAATTAGAATTAGTAGAAGATTTTGAACCAAGTATTGAAGGAACTTTTGAGACAATAGATGATAATAAACTAAAAGAAATATATAATGCTGGTTTTAAGAGAATTTCTTTAGGAATTCAAACTATGAACTTAAATATATTAGCAAAGAATAATAGACAAAATTTAGAAACAAAAGATTTAATTCAAAGATGTAACTTAATTAAAAAACATGGTATTAAAAAAATAAACATAGATTTTATGTATGGTCTTGAAGGTCAAACTCTAAAAGACTTAGATGACGCAATAGCTTTAGTTAAAAAAATGAATGTAGAACAAATAACTTTATATGAAATGAGATATAATTTGATCTCAAAACAGAAAAAAATAGACAGAGAATTCCTGTTTGAACAATATGAGTATATATACAATAAACTTATTGATTTAGGATATTATGCAAGATTTGGTCAAAACACTTTTTCAAAAGACGAAAAAGACTTAGGTCTATCATCATATTTACGTTCTAGAATGATTGATAATATATCTTATAAAGGTTTTGGAATATCTGCACAATCAAAATCAAAAATAGGAATGAGTTATAATATAGGAAAATCTAGAAAATCAATAAATGAGTGCATGAAATACAACTCTTTTATAGAAGAAGATTTATATCTATTACCTAAAGAAGAATTATTAGCTAAGTATATAGCTATAAGTATGTACTTTGGAGAATTTAAAATTTCTATAATGAAAGAAATTTTAGGAGAAGAACCGTTAGATTATTATAAAAATGAATTTCAATTTTTATTAAAAAATGATTATATATTAATCAATCAAGATAAAATAATACTTACCAAAAAAGGTTTCAAATATTATGGAGCAATTGGAGCATTATTTTATTCAAAAAATGTAAAAACATACTTATTAGGATGTGAAAATTAATGTACGAGGAAATAGAAATCTTTGGAGAAAAAATAAGAATTAAAAATTACTTATGTTCTTCTAACCCCAATAAAATAAAAAGGCAGAACGCAAAACTAAATCTTTATATAAAAATTAATGATGCTTGTAATGCAAAATGTGAATTTTGTAGTAATCGTGATATGCAAGATATGGGGAATATAAATCTTGAAAAATTAGAATATGTTTTAGACTATCTTAATAAAAGAAATTTGCTAAATAGAATTTCAATTACTGGTGGAGAACCAATGTTAAAGTTGGATTTGTTAAATAAAGTTGCAAATTTAATTTTCAAAGTAATTCCAAATGCTATGGTTACAATAAATACAAATGGCTTCAATTTAAGAAAAGTTGTAAATTTAGATTCAATAAATAAAATTGAGGGAATTCATATAAGTAGACATTACTACGAAGATGAACTTAACAAACAAATTTTTAAAATGGATGTTGCTACAAAAAAGGACATTGAGTATGTGATGTCTAATGTTACTAATAAAAAAATTTTAAGATTAAACTGTTTATTAATAAAAGACTATATTGACAAACCAGAGGAAGTAGAAAAATATCTGGAATTTGCAAGTGAATTAGGAATATTTAGAGTTGGTTTTGTGTCACTAATGAAAGTTAATGACTATTGTAAAGAAAATTATATTAACTTTAATTCAGTTTTTAAAAAAGAGATAATGAATCCAAAAACGATTGCACATTTTTATGATATGAATATATGTGAATGTATAAATGGAGTATATATATCAAAAAAAGGAAAATTTGTTGAATGGTATGCAAGAATGACAAAAGAATTAAATTGTGAATATAGTAGACAATTTGTATATACATCTGATAATAAATTAACAACAGGATTTGGAAAAGAAATTATTATATAGATAAAGGAAGTCAAAATATGAATATCTTATTAATTAATCCGCCTAATATACCATTTTCAGAACAAAAACTATTAATAGAACCAATAGATATAATAACTTTAGGAACATATTTACAAGAATTTGGACATAATATTAAATTTTTAGACATGGATTGTAAAAAGTTAAATTCTGATGATTTAATTAAATATATAGAAACAAATTTTAAACCAGATATAGCAATTGTTTCATATGATTATCATATTCCATTACATACACAAAAAGCATTAGAAAATATTTCACAAATATGCAAAAAACTAAAAAGTTATGAAATTAAAACAATTATGATTGGAAAAACTGTAACATATGACCCTAAAATAATATCTAAGATTAATTTTGATATAGGAATTATTGGAGAAACAGAAAAAGTAATTATAGATATCTTAAATGCAAACTTTAATAGTAAAGAGGAATTATCAAAAATTAAAGGAATTGTTTTCAAACAAAATAATGAAATTATAGTAAACGAGTCATGTGGCGAAAAATACGACTTAGATAAACTACCAATTCCAAATAGAAGATTAGCTGATTTAAATGATTATATTGATATAAGAAGCGTGTTAACTAGTAGAGGCTGTGCAAACAAATGTGATTTCTGTCCTACACACAATTATTGGGGAACTTGGAGGGGTAGAACAGCAGAAAATGTAGTAAAAGAAATAGAGTATTTAATCAATAATTTTGGTACTAAAAAAATAATATTTTTAGATGATAATGCTACAGTAGATAAACAAAGAATGAAAGAAATTAGTGAATTAATATTAAAAAGAAATATAAATATAAGATTAGGATGTTTATCAAGCATAAATACATATGACAGAGAAGTTTTTGAATTAATGTATAAAGCAGGATTTAGATGGTTACATTTTGGCATAGAATCCGGAAGCCAAAAAGTTCTTAAAAACAATAGCAAAAACTTTAATGTTGATTATGCAAAACAAGTAATAAAAGAAGTAAAAAAAATAGGATATAGAGTAAGAACAAGTTTTATATATGACTTACCAACAACAACTAAAGAAGATATGTATAAAACAATTGAATTTATACTAGAAACTGAGCCTGATGAAATAAGAGGACATTTTTTAACGCTTAGATTGGGAACAGCAATTTATGAACAATATTCAAAAGAAAAAGAAATTCCTACACAATATATACATAGTGATAAACCATTATTAGAAAATCCAAATTATACAAACAAAGAAATGATAAAAGATATTAATGCTTTAATTGAAAATCTTAAGAAAAGAGACTATAACATAGTTAGAAATGTGGAAGATTGGGAGGATTTAGAAAAATTAAGAAACAGAGAAGGAAAAATTAGGTTTTTATCATTTTGTCCTTCAAGATATGGAATTGATTGGGAGAAATAAATGAAAAAAGTTATTGGAGTTACAGGCTCTATTGGAAGCGGAAAAAGTTATGGAATGCTTATTTTTGAGAAGATTTGTAAAGAAAAGCAAGTAAATGCTATTTTTTTAGATGTTGACGATATTAGAAGAAATATATTAGATAAAGAGAAGATAAACAGAGAACAACTTAATCAAAAGATTTATAATAACAAAAATGAAATGAAAGAATATAAAAAATTTATAAATCCTAAAATTAAAAGTGAACTAAAGGAACAAATAAATAAAAATAATGGAATTATATTTATTGAATGGGCATTACTCATAGAAGATAAACTATATGATATAGTAGATAGTATAATAATGTTCTATTGCCAAGAAGATATTCAAATAAAAAGACTAGAAAAAGGCGATTTAGGAAGAGAAAAAATTATACAAAGAATAAAAATGCAATTAACCAATGAACAAAAAATAGAAAAAATAAAACATTTAAAAAAAGAGTTCTTTATAATAAACTCAAGCAACAATCCAAAATACAATAAATATGAAGAAATCTTAAAGAAAGAGGGATTATATTGAACAGATATCCATTTTGTTTATTTAGAATACCTGAAAATGGTGGAAGAGTATTATGGGAAATAACAAATACATGTAATTATCATTGTAGTTATTGTATATTTAGTAGTGAAGCTCAAAAATATGATAATGAATTAACAACAGATGAAGTAAAAAGAACAATTAAGGATTTAAAGGAAAATAATTTTACATATATAAAATTTACTGGTGGAGAACCATTTACAAGAAAAGATATGACTGAAATATTAAGATACGCAAGTGAAATGGGATTTGATATGGACATATCAACAAATGCATCACTGATTACTGATGAAATTGCAGAAGAATTAAAAAGCTTCAATTTTCCAATGGTTCACGTAAGTTTAGATGGAAGCGACAAATATATACATGAATATGTAAGAGGAAAAAATACCTTTGAAAAAACATTAAAAGGAATAAAATGTTTAACGAAAAGAAAAATTTATACTAGAATTGGAACTGTAATATATAAAGAAAATGAAAATAAATTAGAAGATATTATTAATCTAGCAATAGAACTCAATGCTAATGAAATTATATTTTCATTCATGGAAGCAGTAGGGAGATTAGATGGAGATGAAAATATTGTTTCAAAAAGAAAAATATCTAGTGTTAAAGAAGAATTAGAAAAATTAGCAGAAAAATACAAAGAACAGATAAAGGTTAAATATAGTTTTTCAGAGAATAAAACAAAAGGTTCAGATGGCTATTGTCCTGCTGTAAATAAGTTTTTATATATTAATAATTTGGGACAAGTTTCACCATGTACCTGGATAGTTTCACAAAATCCAGAATATAAATCTCAATTAACTTTGAAAAATAATTCATTTAAGGAAATTATAAATTCAGAACCTATACAAAAATATTTAAAATATATAAAAGAAAATAACATAAAAGGCTGTCCAGCTAGTAGGAGAGAATAATGTTTATAAAATATTTAAATGAAAATGAGAAAAAGATAAATTTAAAAGATATAGATGTAAATAATTTTAATAACTTATCTCAAATATATTCTTTTACAACAGAAAATATAGCAGGATATTATAAATATTTAGATTTCTCAAATAAAAATGTATTAACAGTTTCTGCTTCAGGTGACCACATTATAAATGCATTTTATAAAGGAGCTCAACAAGTTTGTGGTTTTGACATAAATTATTTATCATTATTGTATACAGAACTTAAATTAGTTGCTTTACTTAATTTGGAATATAAAGAATTTTTGCAATTTTTCATGATTAATGATAAAAATGATTTGAATAAGAATAAAAATGCTTTTGATTATAAATTATATAAAAATAAAATAAGAAAAGAATTATCAAAAAACACTTCTGAAAATTGGGATTTATTATACCAAGACTTTAATAACAATGGTTTTGAACTTAGAAATTCATATATATTCAATAATAAGTATGACAATAATAATATAAAATTGAAATCAAACTTGTATCTAAAAAGTGAAGCTGATTATAATATTGCAAAGAAAAATATTATTGGAAAAGAAATAAAATTACTTAAATCCGACTATAGAAATATAAATTGTAAAGAGTTGCCAAGTTCTGAAAAATATGATATTATTTTGCTATCAAATATTAGTGATTACATAAAAAATATATACAATAACGAAGATAATTATTTAAAAAAATATATAAAAGAAGTTAAATATAATTATAAAACTGAAACTAACAAAGTGGTTTGTGCATATTTATATGACATTAATAATCCAAAGAGTAGATCTCAAATAGACTGTAGTTTTCTTAGAAAAGAAGTATTTAATGAGATAAAAACAACATATGAAGAAAAATATTTTAAAAGCGTTATAAATGGTTGTACAGATGCTATAATCATTATTTAAAGGAGGAGTTATTATGTCAGAATCAAGATGGGGAGAATCAGTAGGAGAACTAAGTAATCATGATTCATGGGGAGAATCAAGACCTAGTAGATTAAGTTATTCAAATAATTATGGAGAATCAAGAGCCAGTGGTAGAAGTTGTGGAGAATCAAGAGGCAGTGGTTATATAGGAAGTTCTACAACATATGAATCACCAAATCCTAGATCAAGTGAAGAAAAGAGTAAGGACATTGAAGATATTAGAGAACAAGTAATTCAAGAATTATATGATGAATTTTATGAAGAAATAAAAGAAGAAGTTAGAAGTGAATTACAACAAGAAAAACCACAAATAATTAGTACTGTAAAAGAAGAAATAAAGGATGAAGTAAAAAGAAGATTAAAAGCAGATATTAAAGATAGTATTACTAAAGGTTGGGGTGAGAATAGATAATGTTAACTCAGTCTGATTTATTAAAATTGCATACAAACCAAAGATTATTAGTAATTGAAATGCAGTCTAGAGGAATTAATGTTGATATTATCGATAGAGAAAAAGAACTTATAAAAGCAGAGTATGGCAATCATATAGAATGGATTTTAGACAGAGATTCTTCTATAACACCATACTCTGTTTCTATTATATGTGGAGATAAATATATAACAAAAAGAATTCTTGAACAAAACCAAATTAGTGTACCAATTGGAGAAAAATTTTTACCGGAAGAGTGGTTTTTATCTATAGTATATGCTAAAAAAATAGGATTTCCTGTAGTTACAAAACCTGTTTTTGGTTCACATGGAGATAATATTTATATGGATATCGAAAATGAAACAGAATTAAAAGATATCATAAAAAATGTATATGTAAATAGACTAAGAAAACCATTTATAGTAGAAAAACAGTTTAAAGGTAAAGAATATAGAGTGTTTTTAACAAAAGAAGGAAAATATGCTGTTTTACATAGAGAACCTGCACATGTTGTTGGAGATGGAAAACACTCAATAAAAGAACTTATTGAGATTGAAAATGAAAAAAGAAAAGAAAGGATAAATAGTTTATGCCCAATTGCAATTGATGAGATTACAGAAATATATATGAAAAAAAATCATATTTCAATGGAAGATATACCCAATAAAAATGAGAAAATATATTTAAGACATAATTCGAATGTTGCAAAAGGAGGACTATGTATTGACTATACAGATAAAATACATAAATCTGTTATAAAAAATTGTAAAAAGATTTTAAATGTTTTTTCAGGACTTTCTTATATTGGAATTGATTATATGAGTAAAAATATTGAAAAAGAACAAACATCAGATATGTATAACGTAGTTGAAGTAAATACTGTGCCAGGAATACATATGCATATGAGACCAAGTCATGGAAAATCAAGAAATGTTGCTAAATACATGGTAGATATGATATTTCCAGAAACAAAGGAGTAAAAGAATGAAAGAATTTAACTTATCAGAAAAATCAAAAAATTATTATGAAGAAAATGATATATATGAAATATTTAGTATTGCAGAAGATAAACCTAATAAAATATATGAATGCTTATTGTCTAATATTAAAAACAGAATTGTATTAGATTTAGGCTGTGGAACAGGCAAGTTTATGCAAAAGTTTTATATGGAAACTGTTAAATATTACGGATTAGACTTATCAAAAGAACAGTTAAAAATAGCTAAACAAAAAGTGAATAATGAAAACGTTCAATTTATATGTTGTAGTGCAGAAAATATCCCTTTGCCAGATAATTCTGTAGATGTAATTATTTCTACATGGGTATTAGGAACAATTCTAGAAATTGATAAAAGAAATAAAGTTTTTAATGAGATGAAAAGAGTGTTAAAAAAAGATGGTAGTATTTATCTTGTTGAAAATGATATTGGTGGCGAATTTGAAGAGATTAGAAATAGATATCCAAATATAAAAAAGACAAAAGATTATAATGATTGGATAGAAAATAAGGGATTTATTTGCTATAAGAAAATTGAAACGTATTTTGAATTTAAAGATAAAGAAGAAGCTAAAAATGTATTTACAAATATATGGGGAGAAGAAATAGGAAATAAAGTTAAAAGTCAAATTATAAGACATAATGTAGTTGTTTACAAATATTAATTTATAATGAAAATGGAGTTGGATTAGAACTTAATATAGAAAGGAGACTTTTATGATTAAAAATAACAATTTGATTAATGAAGAATATTTTGATGTACTTAATGAATGTGGCGAATTTACAGACGAAATAGCAACAAGAGAAGAATGTCATAAAAAAGGATTATGGCATAGAGCTGTTTATGGATTTATATTCAATAAAAAAGGTGATGTTTTGTTACAAAAAAGAGCAAAAACTAAAAAAATATGGCCAGATTTATGGGATATTACTGCAGGAGGACATGTTTTAGCAGGTGAATTTGGAGAACAAGCTTTGCAAAGAGAAATAAAAGAAGAATTAGGTTTAGATGTTGCAACAAACGAAATAAAATATTTGGTTGGATCAACATCAACTAATATTCAAGGAGATATAATAAATAATCATTTCAATGAATGCTATATAGTTACAAAGGATGTTGATATTTCAAAAATTAAATTGCAAGAAGAAGAAGTCTCAGATATAAAATGGTTTACTAAACAAGAAATTTTTGATAGAATTAATAATGATTTTGAAGGTATTACAGATAAGACAGGACCTTGGAATTTTTTAAAAAGATATTATGAAGTAAAGATTTAAAAAAAGTATTTATAGAGGTGGAATAATGAAATTTAAAATGTTTAGTGTAATAGTAGGAACAGAATGTTGTATAGCTTCATGCCCTTTTTGTGTATCAGGAGTTAAACCAAATAAAGAAAACTTAGAAGAACCTAAAATAAACTGGAGAAATTTGAAAATTGCAGCAAATTTAGCAAATAGAAGTGATATAGATACTGTAATGCTAACTAGTAGAGGAGAACCAACACTTTTTCCAGAACAAATAACAGAATATTTAAAACATTTAAAAGAATTTAACTTTCCATTTATTGAATTACAATCAAATTGTATTCCAATAAGTCTTAATAAAGAAAAATATGAAAAATATTTGAAAGAATGGTATGATAATGGACTAACTACTATTACAATATCAGTTGTAAGCAACAGACCTGAAATCAATCAAAAAATATATATGCCTGAAAGTCAGAATTATATAGATTTACCAGATTTAATTAAATATTTACATAGTTTCGGATTTTCACTTCGCTTAACATGTGTATGCTGTAAAGATATGATGGACACAACAGATAAGGTTGATGAATTTATTAGATTTGCTAAAGAAAATAATGTAGAACAAGTTACATTAAGACCTGTAAATGATGAATATAGAAGACAAAGTGCTGTTGATTGGATAAAAGAAAACAAATTATCAGATGAACAAAAACAAAATATAAAGAAATTCTTAGAAGAAAAAGGAACAAAACTATTAGAGTTAGAAAGAATAGGGACGATTTATGATGTAAATGGTCAAAATGTTTGTCTTTCATTACCTTTAAATAAATATACAAGAGATACTAATCCAGAAAATGCAAGAAATTTAATATTCTTCCAAGATGGTCATATCAGATATGAGTGGGAGATGGAAGGTGGAATACTACTATGAAAGTATATAACGAACAATCAGACAGAAATCTTAGTGAACAATTAAAAGAAATACAAAAAGAAATAAGAAAAAAAAGAAACTTTAACCCCAAAGAGTATATAGAACAAAAATCTAACTTATTAAATGAATATATGAATAAATATGGTTTAAAAGCATGTGTAATAGCAATAAGTGGAGGTATTGATTCAGCAGTAGTATTAGGAATTGTAAAAAAGGCTTCAGAACAAACAAATTCTCCAATTAAAAAAATAGTGCCAATGTTATTGCCAATATTAAAATCAACTGGTGTAACTAATCAAAATGAAGCTACTAATCGAGGAAAAGAATTATGCGAAAAACTTGATTTAAAACCATATATAATAGACCTAACATCAGTTAATAATGAAATCAGAAAAAGTTTAGAACCTGTAATAGAAATTAAAGGAGAAGATTGGGCAATAGGACAACTTGGACCTTATAGCAGAACACCGGTACTTTATTATACAACTAGTTTATTAAATCAAGAAGGATTTGGTGCAATTATATGTGGTACAACAAATAAAGATGAGGGAGCATATCTTGGTTACGTTGGTAAAGCTTCAGACGGAATGGTAGATGTGCAAGTTATATCAGATATTCATAAATCAGAAGTATATCAAGTTGCACGTGAATTAGGAATACCTAAAAGTATTATAGAAGCTATACCTAGTGGAGATATGTATGATAGTAGAACAGATGAAACTGTTTTTGGAGCATCATATGATTTTGTGGAGTTATATCTAAACTATTTGAATATGGAAGATTCAGAAAAAGAAAAATTAATTTCTTCTTTAGATGAAAAATCAAAAGAACAATTTGATTTTTATGCAAAAAACTTAGAAAACTTGCATAAATATAATTTGCATAAATATATGGCAAAGTCTCCTGCTGTACACTTAGATTTATATGATAGTAGTGTAAAAGGCGGATGGGATAGCTATTATAAAGTTTTAAGAGAATGGTTAAAAAAATAGAGAAAGGACAATATAAAACAGATAAAAATATATGGATGAACAAGCAATACTTAAAAAAATATTAAAAGATGAATATTATAGTAAAGTATATAAAAAATATTCAGATATCGAAACTGTTATAAAAGCAGGTTTTATCTATGATAAATTAGATCAAGATTGCTTAAATTATTATAATTTAAATTTACTTACAACTCCAGTAAGCAAACTTAAAGACTTTAGTGACGAAGAAAAGCCAGTTGTCTTATTATCTACAGGAGGTTTTGACCCAATACATGATGGACATATTTACATGATGGAATTTGCTAAAGAAACTTTAGAAAGAAACGGTTATAAAGTAATAGGTGGCTACTTTTCTCCATCACATCCAAGTTATGTATCAACAAAACCTTTTTGTAAAATAAACGCATATGAAAGATTAGATTTATGCCAAGAATGTGTTAAAAATAGTGATTGGTTAATGATTGACCCATGGGAATCAATATATGTAAAAACATATATTAATTTTACAGATGTAATAAATAGGTTTGAATTATATCTAAAGAAACATGTAAGTTCTAGAATACAAGTTGCATATGTGTTTGGTGGAGATAATAGCGAATTTATGTATTGCTTTGAGGATAAAGGTATTGGAGTTTGTGTTGAAAGAGAAGGTTATAGCAAACAGTTCAATGAAATGAAAAATAAGTTTAAAGGAAAAAATAATTTCTTTATTAACAATAAGTCAATAGTATCTACATATTCTTCAAGAAATATAAGACAAAGGCAAAATTACCAATACAAACAACCTGAATTTAATAAAGAAGAAGGATGTTATGTTATAAGAAATGAAGGTTTAATACCTTTTGAAAAATACAAAAATCATATTGATGAGCAAACATTAGAAAAGGCACAAAAAAGTTTCCTAGAAGAATTGATTATTTTGTTTAAAGAAGCTTTTAACAATAAATTAGATGTAAAAACAATAGATATGAATAAGCAATTAGAAGAAGCAAGAGAAAGACTTAAAGAACAACAAACAATAAGTCTTGATACATATTATAGAGGAACTTATGACATTCAAACAAGTAGATTATTTGATATAAGTGATATACAGAAAAAATATATATCATTAATAGGAAGAATAGGGTTTGAAACAATTGAAGAGCAAATTAGTAAAATAAAAGATGGAAGATATATTTTAGTTGATGATGATAGTGCAACAGGAAAAACAATAAGAGAAGTAATGAGTAATTTACCAGAAAGAATTCATATTGAAAGAATAGAACTCTTAGCAAGTGTGCTAAAAGAAAAGATTTTTGACATTGTTGATTTACGTGATTTTATTATAGGAGTGCAAAATGGAGGATTAGTAGTTAGATTACCTAATAACGAAATTGCAAGAGCACCATATATGTTGCCATATGTTTGTTTAAAAACTAGAGCATCTGTCATGGCATCCAAAGAAATGGATATATCTATAAAATTATGGGAAATGAATAAAAAGTTTTATCAAGAAATAGGTAATACTATTACATTAAGACAAACAGATATAGGATTTAAAAAATTAATGAATTATATTGGATTTGATGATAACACATTACTTGTGGATATTTGTGACTGTCATATCAAAAAATTAAAACAATAATAATTTATTAAGGTAGGTAAATATGGAAGAAAACGAAAGAGAACCAAATATAAAAAAGTTCTTTAAAGAAGAAAATCTATGTGTTCAATATGCATATAAAGCTAAAGAAAAATATAATGTGATATATATAAATTCTAAACTATATGAAGAATTATTTGATGAAAAATATGAATGGGAAACAGCTAAAGAAAAAATCAGTAATATGTTTTCAATTACATTAAATGAAGAAAAATCAAATAAGCAAATTGTTGGAAAAGCATATAGTGACAAACAATTAGATCCAACAAATTTAGCATTAAGTGGTAATTTAGGGTCTGGTAGAGCATATTTTTTTGACAAATATTTTAATATAAAAGGAGATAAAACTAAACTAGCTACTTCGCCAAAAAGTATTTACAGTAATGGAAAACTTGCATTATCTCCTGCAATAAAAGAAACTATATTTGCTAATATACTTTCAGAAGATTTTGTCATCCCTACATTTGAAACATTAGCTATTTTAGAAACAAAAGAGAGATTTGATTTTCAAGATGAATTTTTAGATGAAAATGATAATATAAGAACTGTAACTTACAATTTACCATGTGCAATTGAGATACGAGTAAACAAAGACAAAGAATTATATCGTATTAGCAATAGGCTAATCAATAAGCAAAATTTTACTAATGAAGAACTAGAAACATTATGTGAAAATTTTGCTAAAATCGAAGCAAATAAGTTTTGTGATAGATTTATACATGGATCATGGTCTGTTGGAAATATTTCTACAGATGGAAATTTAATAGATTTTGATACAGCCTCATTTGTAAAAGGAAGATTTCCGCAATATTCAAATACAAATAAATATAAATCTAATTATTTTGGATATGAATTACTTGGTCAAAAAATGATATGCAAAGCTCTTATAGAGAGTCAAAACATAGAAAATGGTGAAGAAATTCAAATTAAGTTGGAAAAGTTAATGGACGAAAAGTATATTGAAAACATAAAAATTAGATTTTGTGATTTGATAGGTTTAGATTACAAAACTTACTATGAAAAATATAATAAATATATTGATGATTTGTGTAAGAAATTTACAGAATTGTCTAGAAAATTTTTGCCAAACTATAAAGAAACAAGCATCTATGCAGAAAATGGTGATATAACATATTTATTTGACTTTTCAAAGTTCTTTCAAAAATATTTAATATGTAATTTTAAAAATAAAAAGAGTATATTATTTAATTTAAAATTATTGATGAATGAAGCGGAATATATAGAATATGACAAAGTAGGTTTTATAAAAGAAAAAATTAATCAATATTTTGAAAATGACTTGGTTAATGAACAAAACATGGATAATTATATTGAACAAGCAATAAGTTTTATTAAAGAATATGATAAATTATTTGATAAAATTAGTAAGGAAACAGAATTATCAGAAATCATGTTTAAACAATATGTAATAAATGCTAATAGAAATAGCCTTTATGGATATGAAAATATATATGGGAAACTTTCAGATTTATATGATACTAAAAAATTAGATGATAAGAGTTTAAATAGAATTATAACCGCATTAATCAAAACAAATAAAAGAAATAATTATACAAATAATGAGGAAGTAGCATTAGGATTACATGTAGAGCAAGACTTTTTAACATATTTTGTTTTATCAAAAAAATATTATTATTTTATTATTGAGCCATATACTAAAACTGAAATAGAATTTGCAAAAGCAATTATAAATGGTGAAGAAGTGATGATGAAACATTCATCTGACCAAAATGGAGAGATGTTAATTAGTGAAAAAATTGAATTCTCACAAATGCTAGATATACTTGATTTTAGCATAAAGATAAAAATTAATGGAGAATATTATGAAACTTGACAAACGTTGAAATTTATGTTAATATACAAGTTGATAATTAAATTATGGAGGGATTTATATGAGTGGTTACAGTGGAAAAAGTAGTTCGACATATGATTATAGAACTTCAAGATCAAGTAGAAGAAAATCTGAAATGTTAGTAATGATGGAACTTTTAGAAGAAGTTGAGAAATGCAGACAAGATGTTGAAGATAAAAAAATGAATTTAAAGGAAGCAGAAAAGAGATTAGAACAAGCAGAAGCAAAAGTAAAACAACAAGTAAATAATCTAGATCCACAAGTAACAGCAAAATTAAGAAACTTATTTGATGGCAGTAGAGGTAGTAGTGAAAGTGAAAGATAATATAGCTGATGATGAATGGGAATGGTATATTAGTAAGCTCTTTTCAAAAATAATAGAAAAAATAAGTAAAGATAAAATAAAGAATGTCGTTGAAATTGCTCCAGGATTTAGATATAAAATAGCATATGCTTTAAAATGGAGAAATTTTGATGGCAATCTTTATATTATTGACTCAAATAAAGATGTTATTGATTATGTTAAACAAAAATATACTTCAATTCTTCCAAAAGCCAAAATTATTTGCATAAATAAAGAATTTGAATTAGCCTTTAATGATGTTCCAAATGAGATTGATTTATTAGTATCTAATCATTGTATAGATGATATGATAATCTCAGAATTTATGAAAAGTGACTATACAGAAAATCTTATTAACCAAAATTTTAAAGATATATTAACAAATGCATGGATTGAATTAGGAAAAGATGATACAAAAATTAATGAAATTAGTAATAAAATATTTTCTATATTTGAAAAATTCTTTTCAAATAAAAAAATAGAAAACATTATTATAAGTCAATATAAGAGTAATCTATATTTCAAAGATGAATTTAAAGAGATGGATGAGATAACTGCAAAAATCTTTAATAAAATAAAGAATTTGGTTAATATGGATGAGGAGTATATAAATAAAATATTAAACTTTTATCCTTTTGGAGATGATGAAAGATATAGGGGAAAATATTTATTGGATAATACTCAGAACGCAAAAAATTGGATTGTAGGAAGTGTAAAAAAATAAAAACAAGGAATTTCTTTTATAAGAAGTTTCTTTTTTTTTATAAAATTTTCAAAAACTCTTGACAAAAAGAGATATTATCATTATAATAATAACAAGACTTATTAATAAAATGATAATATCAAAAAGAAAGGAAAGTGTTTTTATGAAACCAAAAAATTGTATTGTTGTATTTGGAGGGGCATTTAATCCACCATTAAATTCACACTTTTTTATGGCACAAGAAGTGCTAAATGAATTTGAAGAAGTAGAAAAAGTAATATTTGTTCCTGTAAATAAAAATTATCATAAAAAAGGATTATTCAGTAATGAACATAGATATAATATGTTAAAACTTATAACAGATAAGAATGATGGTTTTTTGGTATCAGACATTGACCTAAAAGGAGAAAGACCATTATATACGATAGAAGTTTTAAATAAAATGCAAGAACAATATAAAGACAAAGAAATATGTTTTTTACTTGGAACAGATAATTTAAAACAGTTAGATACATGGAAAGATGCTGAAGAATTATTATCTAGATTTAAGTTCTTAGTAATGAATAGAGATAATGATGATATAGAAGAGATAGTAAAATCAAGTGAACTATTAAGATGTTATAAAGAAAATATTATAGAAATTATCCCAGAAATAAAAGACAACTATAGTTCTACATTTGTAAGAAGTCAAATAAAAAAAGGAAAAAGTCCTAGATATTTAATGCCAGATGAAGTTTTAGAATATATCGAAAAAAATAAATTATATAGGGGGAATTAGTATGGTCAAAGATATTGAAAAAGAAGTTCAAAATATAGAAAAATGGATTTTAGAATATGTAGAAAATGCACATGCAGATGGAGTTGTTATTGGAAATAGTGGAGGAAAAGATAGTGCAACAGTAATTGCACTTGCAACAAAAGCACTTGGAAAAGAAAGAGTAATGACTGTTGCAATGCCATGTAATTCAATAAAAACTGATATTGAGGATGCAAAGTTAGTTTCAAATAAATTTGATGTACCATTAATAGAAATTGATTTAACAAATACATTTAATACATTGGAAAAAGAAATTGATAAAAATATAAAATCTGTTGCAGAAGCAAAAATAAACACAAAGCCAAGATTAAGAATGACAACTTTATACTATATAGCTCAAAGCTTAAATTATCTTGTAATTGGAACAGGAAATAAATGTGAAGCAGTAGTAGGATATACAACAAAATGGGGAGACAATGCTCATGATTTTAATCCAATTGCAGAATTTACTGTAGAAGAAGTATTGCAAATTGGTGAATACTTAGGTGTACCAGAAAAAATAATAAAAAAAGCACCAAATGATGGATTAGGAGGATTAACTGACGAAGAAAAATTAGGAGTTACATATAAACAAATAGCAGAATATATCGAAACAGGAAAAACAGATGAAAAAGCACTAGAAATTATTAAGAAAAAAGAAAAGTCAGCAAGACATAAGAGAGAACCAATCCCAGTTTATCACAGAATTAAATATTAAAAGGGGGAAATAATATGAAAGAGAAAATAAAAGGGATATTCGAACATATATTTATTGATGGATTAACTGGAATGGCTTGGGGACTATTTTCAACCTTAATAATAGGGTTAATCATAGAACAAATTGGAAAGCTTATAGGAATTGAATTAATTTCAAATATGCTTATATTGATTGGAAAAGTTTGTGCTTCTTTAACAGGTGCAGGTATTGGTGTAGGAGTAGCTGTTAAATATAAATCATCACCATTTGTTACAGTTTCAGCAGGAATAGCAGGATTAATAGGAGCGTTTGCAAGTAAAATACTAGCAAATAGTGTATATGCAAATGAAAGTATTGTATTAACAGGGCCAGGCGAACCTTTAGGAGCATTTATAGCAAGTTTTGTTGGAATAGAGTTAGGAAAATTAATAACTGGAAAAACAAAAATTGATATAATTTTAGTTCCTCTTGTTACAATTATATGTGGAGGTGTAGTTGGATTACTTGTAGGTCCAGCAATTTCAAGCTTCATGCTTTCAATAGGAAATATAATAAATTGGGCAGTAGAAAAACAACCATTTATAATGGGAATAATAGTATCTGTTGTAATGGGGATGGTACTAACTTTACCAATTAGTTCAGCAGCATTAGCAATCATATTAAATCTAAATGGGTTAGCAGCAGGAGCTGCAACTGTAGGATGTTGTGCAAATATGATAGGATTTGCAGTAGCTAGTTTTAAAGAAAATAAAATAGGTGGACTTTTATCACAAGGAATAGGAACAAGTATGTTGCAAGTACCTAATATCATGAAAAAGCCAGTAATATGGTTACCAGCAATTATAGCAAGTGCAATTTTAGGTCCAATATCTACATTAGTATTTCATATGGAAAACAATCCATCTGGAGCAGGAATGGGAACATCAGGATTAGTAGGACAATTTATGACATGGCAAACAATGGCTGGTTCAGAAAATCCAATTATATTATTAATTAAAATTTTATTATTACATTTTATATTACCAGGTTTGATAGCATGGTTTGTAAGTTTTATAATGAGGAAAAAGGGAATAATCAAAGATGGAGACATGAAATTAGACTTATAATATTTAAATAATTATTGACAAAATTAGCGGTTAATGTTATTTTAAAAATGATATTAACTGCTTATAATATTTTAGAAAATTTAAAATTTGAAAGGATATTAAAAATGGAGGAAAAATATTTTAGACCATCAGTAACAGTAGATTCAATTATTTTTACAATAAGAGATTCTCAAATTAATAATTATAGAAAATTACCAGAAAAAAAATTACAGATTTTATTAGTTAAAAGAGGACAAGACCCATTTAAAGATCAATGGTCAATTCCAGGAACATTTGTTGGTGAAAAAGAAAGGCTTGAAGAAGCAATAAATAGGTCATTAGAAGAAAAAACAAATATAAAAGATATTTATTTAGAACAACTATATACATGGGGAGACCCTAATAGAGACCCAAGAACAAGAGTAATAAGTACATCATATATGGGACTAGTTGATAGTGAAAATATTAAAATAAAGCCTGGAAAATTTGTTGAAGATATTGATTGGTTTGATATACAATTAAATACATTAAAAGAAACAAATAAAGAGAGAAAAAACGGCTATTACAAAACAGAAGATATAGAAATCTTATTGAGTAATAAAACATTAACATTAAAAAATAAAGTAAGAGTCGTAAAAGAATTAAGAAATGGAAATTTGATCATTTATACTCAAATTTTACAATCTGATTTGGCATTTGATCATGCAAAATTATTAATATATGCAATAGAAAGGTTAAAAAATAAAGTGGAATATACTACAATTGCTTTTAACCTTATGCCTGAAAGATTTACATTAACACAATTACAACAAGTTTATGAAATATTGTTAGATAAGCCATTACTTAAAGCAAATTTTAGAAGAAAAATTGCAGATATGGTAATAGAAACAAATGAACAAGAAGAAAACGCAGGGCATAGACCATCAAAACTATATAAATTTAATACGAATTGGCAACCACATATTTTTTAAATTTATTCCTGTATAAAAGGAATAAATTTATATATGGCTTCTGCAAACCCAGCATTTTCGACAGAATTTGTAGTCACATAGTTTGCTACTTGTTTAACTTCATCATAAGCATTATTCACTGCAGCTCCTATACCAGAAGCATGAAACATGTCGATATCATTTATATTATCTCCAATTGACAAAATATCACTTTTGTTCAATTCAAGATATCGACATAGAGTTTCAAGAGCTTTTCCTTTATTAACATTCAAAGGAGAAATATCTAGATACTCATATTCTTTATCAATAATTTTATCCTTATATTTTCCTGTTTTAGAAATTCGTATAATAGTTAAATTTGTAATACCTTTTAATTCTTCTTCAACTTTTGATAAATCAGATGAAGAAGAAAGTATTAATTTTAAAACAGATAGATTTTGTTTCTGTATGTAATCCAAAATAGAATCAACAATTTCCAATTTAATTTGAGTAGGAAATAAAATAGAATTTCTTAAATCCATATATTCTGGTTTTGTTGTTATAATGCTAGTATCAGTATATGCATGAATATGTAAATTATATTTTGCACTCATTGAAAAACATGGTTTCAAGTCATCAAGTGAAAGGACTTTTTTAGAAATTTCTTCTCCAGTAGTTAAATTAATAATTTGGCTTCCATTTCCGAAAATTCCATAATTGGCATTAAGACCTTTACATATATCTTTACTAATAGAATATGTTTTACCAGTACATATTGCAAATGGAATATGTGCTTTATTAAGTTCGTTTATTGCTTTTAAATTATTTTCTGGAATAGAATGCTTGTTATCAACTATTGTTCCATCTAAATCACTTGCAATTAATTTTATCATAAAAATAATCTCCTTCAATATTGTCAAAGGGGACGGACCTTTTTGACAATTTTTAAATATTTGCCATTAAGGACCGTCCCCGTGACATAAAGTGTTTTAGCTGTCCAAATTAGGGTAAGCTTCCAACATATTAATTGCTTTATTAAGCATATCACTCTGCTGGAAAGCAAGTTCTTGCATAGAGATGTCTTCGATATTGTAGAATTTAACATCAGTAAGTCCGCGGTGAGGGTTAATCAATTTTTCGTATTCTTCCAAATTGCCTTCAATAAAAATTGCAAAACATTGGGAAGAACCACCTTTTGTTCCGTTGAGTTTTGTGTCATGCGTTCCATAAATGCCAACCATATGCATCTGTTCAAGATGAGGTTGATGTACTCCTTTAACTTTGATGATAGCAGGCTCAAGGCTGTTATCTAACATTGTGAGTCTTATACCTGTTTCATCATAAAGTTTTCTAATAGCAGCATTAATAGCTGTTTCAAACAGTTGGATAGGACCACCAGGAAGTGCAAGTGCTTCAGGAAAATCTTTTTTGTGTTTTGGACGTTTTCCAAGAAGAACATATACTTTTCCATCAATTTCATTTTTGACAAGAAAGATAATATCTACAGTTTGTCTTCCTGCAATAAAGTTTATTCCTCTGTTCTTACTTGCTTTCAAAATCTCTTTAAATGTGTAACGGTAAAGAATTGGTTTAATTTCGCTGGGAATAAGTTTCTCTAACTTAGAGTATTCGCCAGCAATAATCATATTTCTGATGTCTGTTGCGTGATAGGGGAACGAACTATCTTCTTCGGGGTTGATAAACTCCAAATCAAGTTTTTCGTTTCTTGTTTCAAGAACATCTAAAATATCTTCGCGATTACCAGTGCAAAAATGGGTTACACCATATTTTTTACAGACTTTCATCACATTTGTAATCCACTCATCAAATGTTTCGGTATCAGGTACTGGAACAATCACATACTTGTTTTCAGGAATTTCTTCCTTTTTCATGATTGCTCTAAGCATTTTTTCACGTTCTGTTGCTGTGATGCAATTTCTCAGATTTCCTCCTTCATAACAAGAACCAATCATAATAATAACTTTGGCACAGTCTTTGTCTTTGGCTAAATTCACAATAAACCTTTTATGACCATTGTGAATAGGCATCCACCGTCCAATGACGGCAACAACCTTTTTGCTTGTACTTGAATTTTTCGTACATTCTGTTTGGCTTAAAACATTAGTTTTCATAGCCATGCCTCCTTTAAGAGTTAATCTTTTATATTATACAACTGATTAGAGAAATTGTCAAAAATAGATATTATTCAACATATTATTTTTCAATGTCCATAATTCTTTTGACAAGTCAACATAGTATTCATGTGGATTTTCTAATCTTTTTACTTCATCCCATAATGAATTTAGTTCTTTTTTTGTATGCTTTGAAATTTCTTTTAGAATAGGAGATTTATATACTAATTTTCCATTTTCAAAAATTTTTTCTTGTAAAGGTCTTACAATATAATTTGTAAGTGTTTTCTTTTTCCAAGGATTTTGTGGGTCAAATATCATATAATTATCCTTTGGAATAGTTTCATTATATAAAGTTATTACATCAGCTAAAGCTTTTTTAGTATCTTTATCATAAAAACGATAAGTTTTCTTGAAGCTTGGATTTGTTACTTTTATTGCAGTTTCACTTACTTTGATTTTAGGTGTAATTATTCCGTTTTCTTCAAGTGCAACTAATTTATATACACCGCCAAATACAGGTTCACTTTTTGCGGTTATTAAGTTTTCTCCTACACCGAAACTGTCTATTTTTGCTTTTTGTTCTAATAAAGACGAAATTAAATGTTCATCTAAAGAATTTGTTGCACAAATTTTACAATCTTTATAACCAGCCTCATCTAAAATCTTTCTTACTTTTTTTGATAGATATGCTAAATCTCCACTGTCAAGTCTAACTGCTTTTGGACGAATTCCTTGTGGTTTTAATATTTCATCAAATACTTTTATTGCATTTGGAAGTCCACTTTCAATTGTATTATAAGTATCAATTAATAATGTACAATCATTTGGATAAATTTCTGCATATGTTTTAAAGGCTTCATATTCAGAGTCAAAACTTTGTATCCAGCTATGTGCCATAGTTCCACTTGCTGGAACATTAAATTCCTTTGCAGAAAGAGTGCAAGATGTTCCAACAGCACCTCCGATTATTGCAGC
Source organism: uncultured Clostridia bacterium (assembly GCA_944387425.1). Lineage (GTDB taxonomy): Bacteria > Bacillota > Clostridia > TANB77 > CAG-508 > CAG-269. The sequence goes on along the minus strand of CALXEV010000022.1, from coordinate 6,597 downwards.
TCTAGCACCAGATACTGCTGCATCAACTCCATGAGCTCTTCTTGCACCAAATTCCATTACAGGAATTCCTTTTGCAGCATTAACAATTCTACTTGTTTTTGTGGCAATCAAACTTTGATGATTTATTGTCAATAAGAGCATTGTTTCAAGAATTTGTGCTTCTATAATTGGAGCTCTTACAGTAATTAAAGGCTCATTTGGAAATACAACAGTTCCTTCTGGAATTGCCCAAATATCGCCGGTAAATTTAAAGTTTTTTAAGTATTTTAAAAAAACATCAGAAAATTTATTTTGTCCTTTTAAATAAGATATATCATCATCAGTAAATTTTAAGTTTTTTACATATTCAATTACTTGTTCTAATCCGGCAACTATTACATATCCACCATTATCAGGGATTTTTCTGAAAAATACATCAAAATAAGCAATTTTGTTATTCATATTTCTTAAAAAATAACCATTTGACATAGTGAATTCGTAAAAGTCTGCTACTAATTCTAATTTGTTTACCATAATAATTCCTCCTTACAAATGATATATAGATAACTACTTATTAATAATATGATACTAACATTATAATACTAAGTAAAATAAATGTCAAGAAGATTTTGGAAAAATTATAAAAATATATCGACAAAAGATTGTTTTATTATTATAATGTAAAATGAAAAAGGGGAAGAAACAATGAAAATAAATAAAAAAGAGATTTTAGTATTAATAATTGTTTTCATATTACAAACATTAATATATGTATATGTTGGATCAAATAAGGGATATCTTCATATGGATGAAGCATATTCATTTGGATTATCAAATTATGATAAGGTAGATATCCAAAATAATGAAGATTTTTTCAATGAATGGCATAATAAAGAGTATTATGAAGATTTTCTAGTTGTAAATGAAGATGAATCTGGAGATTTTAAACCTGTTTACGAAAATCAAGTAAATGATGTTCATCCACCATTGTATTATTTACTACTTAGAATTAATATGGAACTAGCAAAAGAAAAATTTTCTTTATGGACGGGGATAGGTTTAAATATCATTATATACATTTTTATAACTTTTTTTATGTATTTAATATTGAAAAAATTATTTAAAGAAGATAATTATGCAACAGAAAAATCTGCTATTCTAGCATTTGCGTCATCTGTTATTCTAGGTTCATTAAGTAATGTAATATATATAAGGATGTATGCTCTTTTAACACTTGAAATATTAATAACTACATATTTACATATTAAATTGAAAGAAAGCGAAAATATAAAACCTATAATTTTTATAGAAATAGGAATTACAGTATTAGCAGGATTATTGACTCATTATTATTATATATTGTACTTAGCTCCACTATATATTTTGTTTTTAGTACAATATTTAAAAGAAAAACAAATCAAGAGACTAGTTATTTATACTTTAACAATGGCTATAGCAGGAATAATATCTTTAATAGTATTTCCATATTCAATACAACATATGTTTTTTGGATATAGAGGTCAAGGAGCAATAAGCAACTTAAAAAATATAAAAGAAATTTTGCCAAATCTTTTTACACAAATACAAAATCTAAATTATTATGGGTTTAATACATTGTTACCAATCATTTTTATAATTATTATTGGAGTTTTAATTTATAATTATAAGAACAAAACAAAACATTTAATATTAAGAAATGAAGAAAAAGAAATTTTGAAAATAATAAGTATACCATCTATTTTCTTTTTTATAATAACTTCAATTACATGTCCATGGAGAGTGTTAAGATATTTTGTTCCTGCATGTGGTTTGTTATTTGTATTAGTAATGTATTGTTTTTATAAAGTATTACAAGCCGTGTTTAATGAAAAAACAACTAATATTCTAATTTCTATATTTTTATGTGTGTTATTAATAGTACCAATTATTTTTAAATTAGAACCAGAACTATGGTATAGAGATAGAAAAGAAATTGTTGAAGAACTAAATGGAGAATTTAATTTACCTACGATATATTTATATAATTCGCAAAATAGTATATTTTTAGATGACATATTGTTGTTTTCAAGAATTGATGAATCTTATGTTGCTAGAGATATGGATTGCACTGAAGAAAATATACAAAAAATATTTGAAAACAAAGACATAAAAAAAGGAATAATTGTGTTTATAAATAAAGGACAAGATAATGAGAAATTATTGAATACAGTAAAAATATCTTTGAATTTTAATAGCATTAAACATCTAAAAAAATTAAATTCTGCAGATGTTTATTATATATCAAATTAGTAAAAATTTGCCACAGGGACGGTCCTTTTTGACAATTTCTATTTTTCTAGTTATTTTTGTTCAAAATATATTAATATTTTTGGACAAAACATAGCTAGGGTCATCCCATTTGGTCTTGTCCTTGAAATATTAATATATTTTGAACTTTAATAAAATAATAAAGAAATTGTCAAAAAGGACCGTCCCCGTGGCAAAAATTTTAGCAATACATAATATAGAAAGAGGGGGAATATATTATGTGTTGCAAAAATAATAATTTATATAAATTTGTAGTAATAAGTTCAATTCTAATACTAGTATTTTTACTAATAACAGTAATAATTTTAGCTATTAATAATCCTGTAAGTAAAACACAAAATATTTTAACTGCAATTGCAAAAGAAGGAGATAATACAGAAGTAGGGAATGTTAATATAAAATTTAGTGAAAATAAAATAGTTGTAGGAAATGCTATTACACACGAAGAAGGAAGTGATGAAATAAATATAAATGAAACAGGATTTTATCAAATATCATATCAATTAAATGGTATTGAACAGGCTATATCAACATTTAATTTTAATGCAATATTAATAGTCAATAATGTGCCATTGTTAGAAGAAACATTAAATGAAGGACCTGTATTAAGAGAGAATGTATCAAATAATAGAATGACATTAACAAGCACTGTGATTTTGGAACTGCAAGCAGGGGATGTCTTAAAATTGGCAGGATTGTCCATTGAAGATATAACATATAATAGAGCACGTATAGATATAGAAAAAATATAAAATTAGCTAATATTAATGCTTTAGGAGCAACCAATGATTTTACAGTAGGAGTTTTCAAAACAGGAGAAAAGAAATATTATTCAAATAGTTTTAAAGGTGATTTTGAAATAGTTTCTCTAACAGGAACAATAAATACAATGAATAATGAATTTTACTGTCATATTCATATGAGTGCAGGAAATGAAAAGGGAGAGACATATGGAGGTCATTTAAACAGAGCTATAGTAAGTGCAACCTGTGAAATGATAATTAATATTATTGACGGAAGAGTTGATAGATATTTTGATGAAGAAATAGGATTAAATTTATTTAAATTTTAAAGTAAAAAGATAAGGAAATTAAATTAACCAATTCCTTATCTTTTATGTTTTTTAAATTATTCAATATTAAAAATTAAAAAGTAAATAAAATGAAAAGTTGAAAAAATTATAATGCTATGGTAAAATAAGGAAAACATAAAGATAAATTTGGAGAATATAAAATGCTAGAAAAAATATTGAAATTTTTGTTTGTGATAATAATAATATTTTTTGTAATTATTCTAATCATAGTAATTTATAATTTAATTCAAATCAATATACAACACAAAAGTTATCCAAATATTTTAGGATTTACTTTTTTTGAAGTTGCAACAGGTAGTATGGAGCCAACAATTGATGCTGGAGATGTTGTAATTGTTAAATTAACAAAAGAAGTAGAAATAAATGATATTATAGTATATAATGAAAATAACAATTTTATAACACATAGATTAATAAGAAATAAAGAAAACGATTATATAACAAAAGGTGATGCAAATAATATAGAAGATAATCCAATAAAAGAAAATGACATATTAGGAAAAGTAGTATTAACAATACCAAAGGTAGGAATTCTAAAAAAAGCAATTTTATCACCAGAAGTTATTATGCTAATTATGAGTTTGATTGTTTTAACAATTGGATTGAAAATTTTTAGAACAAAGACTCAAAAAAGATGACGGAGGTAATTAAATGCAAAAAATATTAATAGTAGAAGATGATAAAAAGATACGAAATGAATTAGAAACATTCTTGAATAAAAATGGTTTTTTAGCTAAAGGTTTAACAAAATTTGATAATATAATACAAGATATTTTAAACGAAAAAGCAGATTTGGTTTTACTTGATATAAATTTACCATACACAGATGGAGAATTTGCTTGTAAAGAAATAAGAAAAACATCAAATGTACCTATTATAATGGTTACAAGTAGAGATAATGAAATTGATGAATTAATGAGCTTAAACTATGGTGCAGACCAATATGTAACAAAGCCATACAATATTCAAATATTACTTGCAAAAATAACAGGGTTATTAAAAAGAAATTCTGGAAGTAATATAGAAAAAATAGATTGCAATGGATTTACACTTAATATAGCAGAAAGAGTTATTGAAAAAGATGACAAAAAAATAGATTTAACTAAAAACGAATATAGTATTTTATATTATTTAAGCACTCATAAAAATAAATTAGTAACAAGAGATGAAATAATGGATTATTTATGGGAAAGTGAAGAATTTATTGATGATAATACATTAAATGTTAATATTAAAAGACTAAGAACAAAATTAGAAGAACTTGGCTTGACTGAAAAAATTGAAACAAAAAGAGGACAGGGGTATTTATTAAGATGAAATTTACGAGCTTTTTAAAAGATAAAATACTATTAATTGTGATGTATTTATTAGCAATAGCAAGTATAGAAATATTACTATTAGCATATAACATTGGAATAATTGTTAAACTTTATGTTGCTATTATTCTAATATTAGTATTATTTATAGCTCTTTTTATTGAATATAAGAAGAAAAATAAATTTTATAAACAACTTAAAGAAAACATGAATGAACTAGGAGAAAAATATTTGATTTCAGAAATAGTAAAAACACCTAGTTTTATAGAAGGAAAAATCCTAAAAGAAACAATAAATGATTTAGGTAAATCAATGCTTGAAAATGTTAATTACTATAAAAATATTCAGGAAGATTATAAAGAATATATAGAATTATGGATACATGAAGTAAAAATACCTATTGCAGCTAGTAAATTAATAATAGAGAATAATAAAACAGAAGTAGCTAAAAGTATTGAAGAAGAATTAGACAAAGTTGAAAATTACACAGAACAAGCATTATTTTATGCAAGAAGTAATGCTGTTGAAAAAGATTACATAATAACAAAAACAAATTTAAAATCTTTAGTAAATGGAGCTATACTAAAAAATAAAAATACATTAATCAATGAAAAAATAGCTATAGAATTAAAAGAATTAGATAGTGAAGTATATACAGATAGTAAATGGGCAACATTTATAATAAATCAAATAATACAAAATTCAATTAAATACTCAAAAGAACAAGATAAGAAAATTGAAATTTATGCCAAACCAAAAAATGATAAAGTTGTTTTATATATAAAAGATAATGGAATTGGAATTAAAAAAGGAGAAATTACAAGAGTGTTTGAAAAAGGCTTTACTGGAGAAAATGGTAGAATTATTGGTAAAAAGTCTACAGGTATAGGTTTATATTTGTGCAAAAAATTATGTGATAAATTAGGCTTAGGACTAGAATTAAACTCTGAAAAAGATATTGGAACAGAGGTAAGACTGATTTTTCCTAAAAATAGTTATACAAACTTTAAATAAGTCCATATTAAATGGGCTTTTTTTATATTACGAAATTGTAAGGTAAATGTAAGATTAAACAATAGCAAGAAAAACAAAAAGGTTTTATAATTATAATAGAAAAAAGGAAGGAGAATGAACATGAATAATGTATTAGAAGTAAAAAATATTGAAAAATACTATGGAAATAAGTCTAATTTAACAAAAGCAATTGCAGGTATTAGTTTCAATGTACAAGAAGGAGAATTTGTAGGAATAATGGGAGCATCAGGATCAGGAAAAACAACATTATTAAATTGTATTTCTACAATAGATAGAGTAACAGCTGGTCAAATCATTATAAATGACCAAGATATAACAAAATTAAAAGGAAACAAATTAAACAAGTTTAGAAGAGAAGAGTTAGGATTTATATTTCAAGATTTTAACTTGTTAGACACATTAACATCATATGAAAATATAGCATTAGCATTAACAATTCAAAAAGTTGCACCACACGAAATAGACCAAAAAGTAAAAGATGTGGCAGAAAAACTTGGAATAAAAGATATTTTAAATAAATATCCATATCAAATATCAGGAGGGCAAAAACAAAGAGTTGCATCAGCAAGAGCAATTATAACAAAACCTAAATTAGTATTAGCTGATGAACCAACAGGAGCACTAGATTCAAAATCTTCAAGACAATTGCTTGAAACATTTGAAGAGTTAAACCAAAAGCTTGGAGCAACTATTTTAATGGTTACACATGATGCTTTTACGGCAAGTTATGCAGATAGAATTATATTTATAAAAGATGGAAAAATCTTTAATGAACTTGTAAAAGGAAATGATACAAGAAAACAATTCTTTGAAAAAATAATAGAGGTACAAACACTTCTTGGAGGTGATTTGAACGATGTTATTTAA
>CALXEV010000021.1 GCA_944387425.1 uncultured Clostridia bacterium | reverse complement strand
GCTTGTTTTTCAATATTTACGTTAAAAATATTTGAAAAATTTTTTATTTTCCTATTGACATATTACCTACTGTCTTTATATTAATTCTAAAAGGAAAATACATTTTTGTCAAGCAAAAATGAAATTTGGTGCCGGTTCTTTTTTGCTCTTTTGACATTTGGTGCCGGTTCTTTTTTGCCATTTTGACATTTAAGAACCGGCACCAAATGCTCAAATGCTAAATGTAAATTGTCCTATTATTCATTATCATCATAATGTCTATTATTAGTTACTTGATTAGAGTAATACCAAACAAGTGCTATTATAACAACAGCAACTGCAGCTAGTAATAGCCAAGTCCACATAGTAGAATTCATACCTAAAAATGTATTTCCTCCATTTGTAGTAGTAGCTGCTCTAGTTGTTGCAGTTCTATTTGCTGTATAACCAGAATTATTAGTATCACCAACAGCATCCATACCATTTCTAGCATTATCAGTAGTATTATCTACAGTATTTTTTGTTGTGTCAACAGTATCTCTCATTGTATTACCTACATTATTTACAGCTCCTTCAACAGCATTTTCTGCACCGCCAACAGCATCACGAACACCATTAGCAGCATTATTAACCATATTCATAGCACCATTACCATCTTCAGCAAAACTTGTAGTGATTGAAAATGTAAAAACTAAAGTAATAAATAATCCAAGCATTAAAAATATTTTTTTGCTCATAATAAAAACCTCCTGTAAAATTTAGTTTTATTAAAAAACATAATAAAACCTAATTATAGTATTATTTATAAAAAACAAAATATACTTGAAAAATATTGCAAAAAAACAAAAAATCATATAAAATAATTGAGAAAAGAGGGACATATGAGAATAATAGAAAATTTTGAAAATTCAAAAACAGACTTTGAAAAATTAAAAAAATTTGATGAACAAAAAACAAAAGTATTTAAATATATCACATATAAAAAAAGAACAGAACAAGAAGTAAGAAACAAATTTAGAGGACAAATTTCACAAGAGGATTTAGATGAAATTATAGAATATCTAAAAGAGGCAAATTACTTAAATGATTATGATTTTATAGAAAAACAAGCTAGAGAATATATGAACTTAAAAACATTATCTATAAAAGAAATAAAATATAAGCTTTATTCAAAAGGCTTAGATTCAAAATTGGTTGAAAAATATATTGACAATAATTATGAAGAACTAAAAGAATACGAAAACAAGTGTATTCAAAAAATTAAAGCAAAAAAGGCTCAAACAATGACAGAAGAAGAAATCCTTCAATATTTATACAAAAAAGGATATAAAATTGAAAAATATGACTAACAAAAGGAGATAGCAAAATGCAAAACGTACTTGCACTTGAAACAAGAAAATACTCTATAAAGATAAATAATTTTGAAGGTCCATTAGACTTATTATGCCACTTAATTGACAAAAATAAAATGGATATATATGACATAAATATTAGCGAAATAACAGACCAATATATAAAATATATAGAACAAATGGAAAAAATGAACTTAGAAATAACAAGTGAATTCTTAGTAATGTCATCAACATTACTGTATTTAAAATCAAAACATTTATTACCAAAACAACAAGAAGATGAAGAAGAAATTACAGAAGAAGAGTTAATTAGACGAATAATTGAATATAAAAAATTTAAAGAGATAACAAAAAAATTAAAAGAAAATTTTTTACAATACTCAAAAAGATTTTATAAATTTCCAGAAGAAATTGAACTTCCAAAACAAAAAATTGAAAAAGATTATGATAGCACAATCATACCAAAAATATATAAGGAACTTCTTCAAAGAAATACAGAAAAAATAAATGAAAATGCTTCAAATATAGAAAAAATAGCTATAACAGAAACATATACTGTGGGAAACACAGTAAAAGAAATGTATAGAGCATTAGTCAAATTTAAAAAATTTACATTTAATAAATTATTTTCATTAAAAAAACATAATAGAAATGAAGTAGTAACTGCTTTTTCTGGACTATTAGAAATGTCAAGAAGAAATAAAGTAATTACAGAACAAGATGAATTATTTGGAGATATAGAAGTAGAAAAAAACACTAAAAATAAAGATTAAAAAATGGAAAAAAGGAAAAAATAATATTATAGCAAAGAGGGCGATAATATTGTTTTTTCTTTTTATTATATTAATTTTTGTGTTTTTGGGTTATTTGATACATACAAGTAAAATTGGAATTGAGATAGATAATTTCATGTTTGATACAGAAAAACAAGAAAAACTTAACAAAGATAGTAAAATATATGTTTATTTATTACTATTAAATAAAATAAAAGTTTTTAAAACAAATATATTAAAAGATGGAAATAGTAAAATAAAACTTGAAAAAAAAGATTTAGATTTAATTTTTTTAAAAAATAAAGATTTTAGAATAGATTATTTAGAATTATGGAAAAACAGAAATATTGACATAAAAGAAATAGATTTACAACTTCAAATAGGTACTCAAGATGCTGCTTTAACAGCAATTTTAACAGGAATAATTTCCGCATTATTAGGAATTACTTTAAGAAAGCCAAAATATGAAGTTATTCCAATTTATTCTAATAACAATATATTAAAAATAAAGTTAAAATGTATAATTTCAATATATTTGATGCAATATATATATAGTTTTATTTTTAAAAAAGAGAAGTTTTTAAAACAAAGAGGAGGTATAATACATGAGTGAGCATCCAATAGAAAGTCTTATGATGACAGCAATGACAAGTATTCAAGATATGGTTGATGTTAATACAATTATAGGAGAACCTATAGAAACTACGAATGGAATAACAATTATTCCAATTTCAAAAGTGTGTTTTGGATTTGCAGCAGGTGGTAGCGAATTTAGAGGAGAAACAATAAAAGAATATAATAGAAAAGATAAAGATGAAGAAATAGAATACAAATTACCATTTGGAGGTGGAGCAGGAGCAGGGGTTTCAATAAATCCGGTAGCATTTATTGTTGTTCAAGAAGATACAGTTAAATTAATGCCTGTTGATCATTCTTCTTGTCTTGACAAAATTTTAGATTATGTTCCAGATCTAATGCAAAGAATGAGTAATATGTTTAATAAAACGATGAAGCAAAACGAAGAATGTAGCAAAAGGATAATAAATGAAATTAAAAATAAAAACTATAAGCCCAAAAGTCCAGAAGTAAAAGAACAAGAAAAAAAGATAAAAGAAAATGAGGATATAGATGAAAATCAAATGGAAATAGAGTTTAGAGAAGCGGATGGAGAGATTTTTGGAGACTAAAATTTGTCACGGGGGACGTTCCTTCGTGGCAAATATTTTATTTTGAGAATAACAATATAATGATTTCGAAAAATTTGCCACGAAGGAACGTCCCTCTTGACAAATTTTTTTAAAAGTGTTAATATATGAATTAATTAAAAAACAAATCGATGATTCAGAGTAGTAAATAATAATGAAATTAATAGAGAGTAGTTGATGGTGGAAATACTATAAAATTAGTTATTATTGAATGGACTGATGAGTGCAACTTGAAATGTAATAGAGTAGGAGTTGACGGAAACCTAACCGTAAAATGAGGACATATATGATAGTATATGTATGAGAGGGTATAACAAAATTATACCAATTAGGGTGGCAACGCAGAAGTTATAGACTTTTGTCCCTAGATTTACAATTAAAGTGTAAATTTAGGAACAAAAGTCTTTTTTGAATTCTATCATATAAAATTTAAAAAGAAGGAGAGATTGATTATGAAAAAAATTTTAACAGGTTTACAACCAACAGGAGTTATAACTCTAGGAAATTATATTGGAGCAATAAAACAAATGGTAAAATATCAAGACCAATATGATTCTTATTTATTTGTAGCAGATTTACATGCAATTACAATTCCTCAAGACAAGGAACAACTTTCAAAAAATACAAGAGACTTACTTGCATTATATTTAGCTTGTGGAGTTGATCCAAAGAAAAATAAAATATATATACAATCAGAAAATGAATATCATACTAATATTTCATGGTTATTAGAATGTAATACATATTATGGAGAACTATCAAGAATGACACAGTTCAAAGATAAAAGTAGAAAAAATGCAAACTTTACTACAGGATTATTGACATATCCAGTTTTGATGGCAGCAGATATCTTAGCTTATGATGTAGATTATGTTCCAGTTGGTATTGACCAAAAACAACATGTTGAATTAGCAAGAGATATAGCAGAAAGATTTAATAAAAAATATGGTGAAACATTTAAATTGCCAGAAGCTCTAATATCTTCTGAAGGAACAAAAATCATGGACTTAGTAACACCTGATAAAAAAATGAGTAAATCTAGTGAAAGTCAAAAAGGTGTTATTAGACTATTAGATGATGAAAAGACAATAAGAAAGAAGATTATGGGAGCAACAACAGACTCTGAAACAGTTATAAAATATGATCCAGAAAATAAACCAGGTATAAGTAATTTAATTAATATATATATTTCTTTTACAGGTAAAACAATAAAAGAAGTAGAAGAAGAATTTGCTCAAAAAACTTATGGTGAATTTAAAACTAAAGTTGCTGATGTTGTAATAGAAGAAATTAGCCAAATTCAAAAAAGATATAATGAAATAATAAATAATAATGAACTAGATAAAATTTTGGATGAAGGAAGAGAGTTTACAAGAAAAATTGCAAAGAAAAAATATGAAGATATGAAATATAAAATGGGATTTAGAAGATAATGTATTGCTATTTTAAAAGTATTTTAGTAAAATATATTTGAAAAAAATAAAAAGAGAGGAGTATACGGATTAAATTCGGAAATAAAAATGGGAAAACTAAAAGAAAAATTAAAAAGTATTTCATTAAAAAAATGGCATTTAATATTAATTGTATTTGGGATAATATTTATATCATTAAGTGCATTCCACACTAACATGTGGTTTGATGAGGCATATTCTGTAGGAATAGCAAGACAAACATTTGCAAATATTTGGAACTTTGGAGGACATGATGTACATCCTGTATTATATTATTGGGTGTTAAGAATTGTATATTTGATATTTGGTCAATCTTTAATTGCATATAGAATTTTATCAGTTATACCAATTGCAATTATGATTATATTAGGATATACACATATAAGAAAAGACTTTGGAGAAAAGGTAGGATTTATATTTTCATTTATAGCAGTATTCTTACCAGAAATGACTACTTATGCAGTTGAAATAAGAATGTACTCATGGACAATACTAGCAGTTACAGTTCTTGCAATATATGCATATAGATTATCTAAAGAAGATAATACTAAAAACTGGATTATATTCTTTATATCAAGCTTATGTAGTATATATTTACATTATTATGGATTAATGGCAGCAGGATTAATTAATGTTTTATTATTAATACATTTAATTAGAAATAAGAGAAAAAAGGGATTAATATTTATAATTTCATTTGGAGTAGTGCAAGCATTAGCATACTTGCCTTGGTTAATGTATTTAGCTTCACAAATGAAAGTAGTCTCAAATGGATTTTGGATAGGATTTACATTCCCAAAAACACTTATGGAATTAATTAGTTCTCAATTAGCAGGATATATAAGAACAGATGATTATAGAGAATTATCAGCAGTAACAGTATTAGCATTAGAATTATTTGCTTATTTAGGATATAAAGCATATAAATTATCTAAAGAAAAAGAAGATTTAAAACCATTTAAATTAGCTGTTGGTCTATATTTTGCAGTAATTGTTGCAGCTATAGTAATAACTGTAATACTAAAATCATCAGTATTGTATTATAGATATTTATTTGTAATTACAGGACTATACATATTTGCTATAAGTTTTATATTAGGAAAAGAAAAGAATAAAGTAGCAGTAGTTTCAATTTTATCTGTAATTGCTATATTAGGAATATATAATAATTATACTTTGATTAGAGATAATTATAGTAGCACAAATGCTGGACCAATAAATTATATAGAAGAAAATATAAAAGATACTGATACAGTTGTATATACAGACTGTGGAGTAGGTTCTGTAGCAGCTAACCATTGCTTAGAAAGCCAAGTATATTTTTACAATAAAGATAACTGGGGAGTTCAAGAAGCATATAAAGCATTTGGACCAAATTATGAAACAGTTATAACAGATGATTTTATAAAAAATTGTGGTGACAGAGTTTGGGTAATAGATAATGCATATGGATCAGCTGCTAAGGATGTATTTGGAGATACTGATTATAAGGTTGTATCAGAAGAAAAATTCTATACAAGTTTCCATAATTACAATTGGACAATAACATTATTAGAAAAACAAAAATAAAAAAAGTGGCTTTGAAATAAAAGCCATTTTTTTATTGTAATCCATATTTCTTTTTAAATCTATCTGCTCTTCCACCTTTTGTATCAAGTCTTAAGTTACCTGTCCAGTATGGATGACATTTTGAGCAAACATCTACTTTTAAATCTTTTTTTGTTGAACCAACTTCAAGAACATTACCACATGCACATGTAATTGTTGTTTGGTTATATGTTGGATGTATTCCTTCTTTCATCTGTCAATTCACCTCTTTCTTAATAATAGTAATTTTTGCCATATAATATATTAACATATATTTTATATATTTTCAAGTTATTTGTCTAAATTTTTATTTTCATCTTGATTTTGTTGTTCCATATATGTAGCAGATGCTTCTAATTCTTGTTTTAAAGAAGTTTTGTGGACAAATTTAAGCATTACATTAAAAATACATGCAACTATTAAAATAAATACTCCAATTTTTTTCCAATATCTTGCTAACATAATAAATCTCCTTTTAAAAATTTATACATAAATAATTATACTTATTTTTTGCGAATTTGTCAATATTATTTCACCTTTTTGGACAAAATATAGAATAAATTATTAAAAAGGAATGGTTTAAATGAAGAAGTTTTTTATTGTTTTTATAATATTTGCAATTGTAATAGGTGCGGGCATTTGGTTTATTGGTAAATCAAATAAAAATGAAAATTCTGATCCAAAAATATCAAAGGAAAATACATCTCAAAATGCGCAAACAAATGAAACTCAAAATACAGAAGAAACAAAACCGCTAGAAGAAACTCGAAATCCGGAGAATGAGAAAACAAATCCAGAAACAGCGGAAACTCAAAAGACTAGGATAGAAACAGAAATAGCTAGTTTTTCAACAAAAATATATAATAAAGATGCAGAAAGACAAAATAATATAACAATAACTTGTAATTCATTGAATAATAAAGAAGTTCAACCAGGAGAAACATTTTCGTTTTGTGATACTGTTGGTAAATCTACATCAGCAAAAGGTTATCAAGAAGCGGATATTTATGTTGATGGAAAAAAGGAACAAGGTTTAGGTGGAGGAAATTGTCAAGTTAGTACAACTTTGTATAATGCGGTTTTAAAGTTACCACAATTGGAGGTTGTTGAAAGACACGAACATAGTGGTCATGTGCCTTATATTGAAGAGGGTAAAGATGCTGCTGTTGCATATGGTGCTTATGATTTTAAATTTAAAAATACAACAAGTAATACTTTAAAAATAGCGATGGAAAATTCAGCTGATGCTATTACAGCTAAACTTATAGAAGTTAAATGACATTTAGTGCCGGTTCTCTTTTGGTACATTTGGTCACTTATCAAAAATTGTATAAAAAATGTTGACAACACAAAAATAAAATAATATAATATGAGAAATTGAATAATTACAATGACAAAGAAAAATTATAAGAAATATTTATAGAGAGCCAGAAAAGGTGGAAACTGGTAATATGAATTATAAGGGGAGCTTTCGAGTAATAAAATAAATTAAGGTGCTTAAAACAATATAGAAAGAAAAGTTTTAAGAATTAGGGTGGAAACGCGGAAATATAAACTTTCGTCCCTAGCAATTGTGCTAGGAATGAAAGTTTTTTTGCATTATTTAAAAACTAGATGCAAAACAATAAAAAAGCAAATTCCTAGAAAAAATAAGGAGGAATGTATAATGGTAAAATCGATGGACACAATTGTAAACTTATGTAAAGCAAGAGGATATATTTATCCTGGCTCAGAAATCTACGGAGGACTAGCAAACACATGGGATTATGGACCATTAGGTTCAGAACTAAAAAACAATGTAAAAAAACTATGGAGAAAAAAATTCATACAAGAATGTAAATATAATGTTGGATTAGATGCAGCAATATTAATGAACCCACAAACTTGGGTTGCATCAGGACATGTTGGAGGATTCTCAGATCCACTTATAGACTGCAAAGAATGTAAAACAAGACATAGAGCAGATAAACTAATCGAAGAATGGGCACACGAAAATGGAAGAGATATGATAGCTGACGGAATGACAGATGAGCAAATGATTAAATTTATGGATGACAATAATATCTGTTGTCCAAACTGTGGAAAGCATAACTTTACATCAATACGTAAATTTAACTTGATGTTCAAAACATTTCAAGGAGTTACAGAAGATGCAAAAGCTGAAATTTATTTAAGACCAGAAACTGCACAAGGAATATTTGTAAACTTCAAAAATGTTATGAGAACAACAAGAAAAAAACTACCTATGGGAATTGCTCAAATAGGTAAAGCATTTAGAAATGAAATAACACCAGGAAACTTTACATTCAGAACAAGAGAATTCGAGCAAATGGAACTAGAATTTTTCTGCAAACCAGGAACAGATTTAGAATGGTTTGACTATTGGAAAAAATTCTGTAAAGACTGGCTATTAAAATTAGGAATAAAAGAAGAAAACATTAGGCTAAGAGACCATAGCCCAGAAGAACTAGTATTTTATAGCAAAGCAACAACAGACATAGAATTTGCATTTCCATTTGGATGGGGAGAATTATGGGGAATTGCTGATAGAACAGATTATGATTTAACAAATCATATGAAACTATCAAAAGAAGACTTTACATATACAGATTCAGAAACAAACGAAAAATATGTACCATACTGTATAGAACCATCTTTAGGAGCAGACAGAGTAACATTAGCATTTTTATGTAATAGCTATGAAGAAGAAGAATTAGGAGATGGAGAAACAAGAGTAGTATTACATTTACACCCAGCATTAGCTCCATACAAAGTTGCAGTATTACCATTATCAAAAAAATTATCAGAAAAAGCTGAAGAAGTGTATGAAAAACTTTCACAAAAATTTATGTGTGATTATGATGAAACAGGTTCTATTGGAAAAAGATATAGAAGAGAAGATGAAATAGGAACACCATATTGTATAACTGTTGATTTTGATACATTAGAAGACAATTGTGTTACAATA
The DNA here is from genome assembly GCA_944387425.1 of uncultured Clostridia bacterium. Taxonomy (GTDB): domain Bacteria; phylum Bacillota; class Clostridia; order TANB77; family CAG-508; genus CAG-269. Next base: position 19,811 of record CALXEV010000021.1, on the reverse strand, counting down.
AGAGATAGAGATACAATGGAACAAGTAAGAGTAAAAATTGACGAAGTAGAAAATTGGGTTGAACAAAAAATAGAATTCTAAGAAAAGTATTCAAGAGATAAAACTTCTATGAAAAAATAATAAAGGAAGGTAATAAAAATGGGAAATAAAAAAATAATAATAGCTATAATAATAGTAGTTATACTAATCATAGGACTAATAGTAACATCTTTTCTATATAATAAATTTAACAATGAACAACTTAATACACTAACAGAAGAATCAAATAAATTATTACAAATGGATTTAGCAACAGAAGAAATTGATACACAAATAAAAACAGAAAAGGACTTTGGAGAAGTTGAAAAAGCTATAAAAGAATACTTGCAAGAGCTTAAGAATATATATGTAGAAATAGAAAAACTTAATGAAGAAATAGATGTAGAAGAAATATTTTCTGCACAAAACATAGAAGACCAAAACTTTGATGATGTAGACACAATAATAAATGACTATAGAGAAAAAAGTAAGTCATATGTTTCGCAATATGATGAATTAATAACAGAGACTAAAATTGTCGAAAACATTGACAAACGAAATTTAAAACCATACTATGTTGATTTATATAATACAGTTATGCTAGGAGAAGTAATGAAAAATCAATATACAACATTAGGTAATGATATAGAAGATTGCAAAGATAAAATATATGATAAACTTAATATAATGGAAAGTATAAAAGATTTTCTTATAAGAAGAGATAATTATTGGTCTATAAAAGACGGAAAAATTATTTTCACAAACACAAATGTTATGACAGAATATTATAATTTAATAAATCAAATAGAAGATTAATTATAAAGAAAGAAGGTTTATACAAAATGAGAAGATATTTTGGAACAGATGGAATTCGTAGAATTGCTAACACAGAATTATCACCAGAACTCGTATATAGAGTTGCAAAAGCAGGAGCATATGTACTAGCAAAACATTGTGATAAAGCTCCAACTATTTTAATTGGAAGAGATACACGTTTATCAGGGACATTAATAGAAAGTGCTATGATTTCAGGATTTTTAAGCTATGGTGCAAATGTAAAACAACTGGGAGTTATTCCAACACCAGCAGTAGCATATCTTACAAGAAAATTACAAGCAGACGCAGGAGTTGTAATATCTGCATCACATAACACATTTGAATTTAATGGAATAAAATATTTTAGTAATAAAGGAATGAAAATACCAGATGAATTAGAAGAAGAAATAGAAGAAGTAATGGATTCTGGCAAACTAGAAGAACTTTCAGCAGTTAGTGAAAAAATAGGTGTTTCAGAGATTAGAACAGATTTATTAGAAGAGTATGTATATTTCTTTAGAAAAAACTTTGAGGATAATTTTGAAAAAATAAATAATCCTGAATTCAAAGTCGTTATAGATACAGCAAATGGAGCTACGTATGAAGTTGCTGAAAAAGTATTCAAAGCATTAGGAATAAATCATGTAATAATAAATAATACACCAAATGGTATAAATATAAATGACAAATGTGGTTCAACACATCTAGAAATGCTAAAAGAATATGTTGTAAAAAATAAAATGAGTTTAGGAATTGCATATGATGGTGATGGAGATAGATGTCTTGCAATAGATGAGAAAGGTGAAGAAATAGATGGAGACAAAATTTTAGCTATTATAGCAGAATACCTAAAAAAGCAAGACAAATTGAAACAAGACACTATAGTTGCAACAGTTATGAGCAATTTAGGATTAAATAAATATGTTGAAAAAAACAGTATGAAGTTAATACAAACAAAAGTTGGAGATAGATATGTATTAGAAGAAATGCTAAAAAATGGATACAATCTAGGTGGGGAACAATCTGGTCATGTTATATTATTAGATTACAATCCGACAGGAGATGGAATATTAACATCATTAATGATTATTCAAGCTATTCTAGAAAGTAACAAAAAAGCTTCAGAGTTAAGTAGTATAGTACGAAAATATCCACAAGTACTTGTAAATGCGAAAGTAAACCCAGATAAGAAATATGATTATGAAAAAAACAAAGAAATAAAAACTGCAATAGAAAATCTAGAAAAAGAATTTACGGGAAATGGAAGGATACTAATTAGACCATCAGGAACTGAACCTCTTGTAAGAGTTATGATTGAAGGAAAAGATGAGAAAATTTTGGAAGAAAAGGCAAGAAATATAGCGAAATTAATCGAAAAAAATTGTCAATAAGTATTGATTAATTAATAAATTAATGTTAATATTAATTTGTACCAAAAGAGAAGAACTATCAACAATTAACAAAGGAGGAAAAGGAATGATAATCTTAAACATAACAAATCCTATGACAATATTTCTATTATTAATAGCCACAATACTATTAATTTTCTTAGGACATGAATTAAAAAAGAGTTATATAGTAGCAATTCCATTAGCAGCATTCACTATATTAATAGTAACACATGTATTAGCTCTTTTAACGTTATCAGCAGAAACAATTGAATTATCAACAACTCTAATATGGTGTATAGTTGAAGACTGTGCATTTATACTAGTTTCACTACTTTCATATTTATGGATAGATGATATTGAAGCAAAAGTAAAAAATAAAAAGAGTATTGATAATAGTTTAGATTGGTTTTGGAAAAAGATATAAAATAAATTTACTAAAAGGGGACGTACCTTTGTGACGACATTCAATTTGAAAGTTGCCATAAAGGTACGTCCCTTTGACAATTGATATTGCTTTTTTATAAAAAAAATGATAAAATAGTTCCATACCAAAAGGAAAGAGGGAGTTCAATGGGATTTTTTGATAAATTAAAACAAGGATTAAATAAAACAAAGGAATCAATTAATGAAAAAATAAATAATGTATTTAGCAATTTTAGAAAAGTTGACGAAGATTTTCTGGAAGAATTAGAAGAAGTACTAATTATGTCTGATATAGGAATTGAAACATCAACAAAAATAATAGAAAATTTAAGAGAGAGAATAAAAAAAGAAAAAATTGAAGATGAAGAACAAGTAAAACAAGCATTAAGAGAAGAAATCGAAAAAATATTGGATTTACCAGATAGAGGATTAAAATTAGAAACAAAACCATCAGTTATATTAGTAATTGGTGTAAATGGAGTAGGAAAAACAACATCAATAGGAAAAATGGCAGCAAAACTAGCACGAGATGGAAAAAAAGTTGTTGTAGCAGCTGCAGATACATTTAGAGCAGCAGCAGTAGAACAATTAGAAATATGGGCTAAGAGAGCAGGTGCAGAAATAGTTAAAAGAGAAGAAGGAGTTGATCCGGCTTCTGTTGTTTATGATGCAATAGAAAAAGCAAGAAACATTGAAGCAGATGTGTTAATATGTGATACAGCAGGAAGATTACACAATAAAAAATATTTAATGGATGAGCTAAACAAAATTCAAAAGGTAATAAATAAAGAAATGCCTGATGCTTCAAAAGAAGTTTTACTAGTAATTGATGCTGGTACAGGACAAAATGCAATTTCTCAAGTAAAAGCATTTAAAGAGCAAGCAGATATTACTGGAATAGTATTAACTAAACTAGACGGAACTGCTAAAGGTGGAGCAGTTATAGGAATAGTAGAAGAAAATAAAATACCAGTAAAATTTATTGGTGTTGGTGAGCAAATTGATGATATGGAAATATTTGAACCAAAAGATTTTGCAAAAGCCATAATTTAATTCTAACCTAATAAAGGAGAGAAAGAATGAAAACAAGCAAATTAAGAATAAGCAAAAAAATGAGAGCAGTAATTGTAATAGCTTTTATTGCGATATATGCACTAATAACATATATATCATTAAGAGGTCAATACTTAGAATATGCAGAATTAGGACAACAATATATAAATATATTTTACACAAATGTAAAATATAAATACTCAATAATGGCTATAAGTTTTGTAATTTTAAGCACAATAATATATTTTACAAATAGAGGAATAAAAAAAGGATTAAAGCCATTTTTTGAACAAGAAAAAAAGGAAATGCCTAAATTACCAAACAAATCAATAACTTTAATAATTTCAGCAATAGTAAGTGTAATTATTTCTAACACATTATTAGAAAAGATTTTGCTATTTGCAAGTAATGTATCTTTTGAACAAACTGACATAATATTTAATTTAGACATATCATACTATATGTTTATAAAACCTCTTATTGAGACACTATTAAATTATTTTATAACACTAATAATAACTTTGAGCTTATATATGGCAGGATATTATATATTAGTATTTAACTTCTATTTCGATGCGGTTGACAGAGACTTATTACGAAATAGTAAATTAATAAAAAAATTACTTAGAAATGTAATATTATTAGCAATAGGAGTATCAGCAAAAACAATAGTAAACACACAAAATATAGTTACAGGCAGCTTTTTAACATTAAGTAATGGAACAGAACTTACAGGTGCAGGATTTATAGAATCAAATATTCAACTTTGGGGCTATATAATATTAGCAATTATTATAATAGTTGCAGTGTCATTATCAGTTAAATTTTTTGTACAAAAACAAAACAAAAAAATCATGTTTACATTGCTGAGTATACCAGCATATCTAGTATTATTATTTATAGTAATGGTTGGAACAGATTTTATACTTGTTAAACCAAATGAATTTGATAGAGAAAGACAATATATTGAAAAAAATATAGAATTCACTAAAAATGCGTATAACATAAGTGTCAAAGAAACTAATATTGATTATTCAGGAACTATAACAGAACAAGAAGTGAAAGATAATCAAGATGTAATTGATAATATAACAGTAGTTAATGAAGCTCTTGTAAGGCAAAGCTTAGCGGATACTCAAACAAATTCAGGATATTATACTTATAGAAGTGTTGCATTAGCTAAATATGATATTAATGGCAAAGAACAATTAGTTTATGTAGCTCCAAGAGAAATTGAAAACCAAACTATTTCATCATATAATAATAAAACTTACGAGTATACACATGGAATGGGGGAAATCGTTGTATCAGCTACATCCACAACAGAGGATGGAAATGTACAATACCTTCAAAAAGATATAGAAGGAAATGATAACATTAAAGAGATAACAGAACCTAGAATTTATTATGGATTAGAAACAAATAGTGTAATAGTTACAAATACTAATAATAAAACAGAATATGATTATACAGATAGTGAGGGAATAGAACATACATATAATTATGATGGAAAATCTGGAATTCAAGTAGGATTTTTAGATAGGTTAATATTGGCTATTAGAAATCAAGATATAAAACTAGCAATGTCTTCTACAGTAGGTAATGACAGTAAAATCTTGACTAATAGAAATATAATTGAAAGAGCAAAAACTGCACTACCATATATTATGTATGATACAGAGCCATATACAGTAACAGAAAATGGACAAATTTATTGGGTATTAGATGGATATACAACATCTAATCAATATCCATATTCAACATATATAGAAATCGAATGTGATGGAGAAAAACAAAAAATTAATTATATTAGAAATTCTGTAAAAGTCATTATAAATGCATATGATGGTGATATGAAATTTTATATTACAGACAAAAGTGATCCAATTATAATGGCATATTTAAAACTTTATCCATCAATATTTATAGATAATGAAGAACAACCAATATCAAATGAGATACAAGAACAACTAAAATATCCGGAATTCTTATATAATATTCAATCAAAAATGTTAATGGTATATCATAATGTAAAAGAAGATATATTATATAGAAATAGTGATATTTGGGCTTTAGCAACATATGGAACTACAACAACAACAAGTAATAAAACATCAACATTACAACCTTATTATACTATGGTAAAAACTCCAAATAGTGAACAGGCTGAATATGGATTAGTTCAAATGTATACTCAAAATGGAAAATCAAATATAACTGCATATCTATTAGGCACATGTGACGGAACTGAAAGCAAATTAGAAATATATAAATATCCTACAGATAGCAATATTTTAGGACCAATTCAATTAGATAACCAATTAGAACAAGATGAAACCATTTCTAATGAATTATCTGCTTTAAATGTTACTGGTGTAAGAATTTCAAAAGAAATGAAAATAATTCCTATAAATAATACTGTATTATATATTGAAACAATTTATCAAACAAGAACAAATGAGTTGACACAGCCAACTACATTAGAAAAAGTAATCGTTGCTTCAGGAACGAAAGTTGCGATTGGAGATACTCTAGAAGAAGCTATTTCAAATCTTTTGTCTCAATCTGCGGTAAATATTGATATTAATAATACAGAAGATTTAGATGGAATGATTCATGCAATTATAGATGCAAATAAAAATCTCACAGAATCAAATGAAAGAAATGATTGGGAAATGATGGGTTCAGATATTAACGAATTACAACAGTTAATTAATTCTTTGGAAAAAATGTTAGAAGAACAACAATAATAAATAAGAAATTGCCATTGGGGACGCACCTTTTTGGCAATTTCTTTATTTTTTAAATTCTCAGTAATGTAAAGCAACTTTTAAAAACAGTTTCTGCCATATTTATCAAGTTAATTTTATCAATAGAATTTTCAGCAACTAAACTTATAGTAGAAAGACTTTCACCATTTAAATAATAAGTAATTGTACCAAGTTGTTGACCTTTTGTCACAGGAGCTTGAACTGAACTTTCCAAGCTAATTTCATAAGTAATGTTTGATTCAGAACCTTTTTTTATTAAAAAAGATGGTGAACTATCATATACAGTTCTTACTTCATTGCTAATTCCTTTTCCAACACTAACACTACCTACAAAGTCACCAATATTTCCAAAAGACTTATACGAAAAATTAGTAAAACCATAATCTAATAAAGAAGTAGCGTTTTTAAATCTTATTTGAGAAGTAGGTGCTTTCATTACAACAGCAATTAATGATAAATTATCACGAGTTGCAGAAGCGGAAAGATTATATAAAGCAAGGGATGTAGAACCGGTTTTTAAACCTGTACAGCCTTCATAATTCCTAACAAGCTTATTAGTATTAGACAATGCTGATTTTCCATCTCTTAATGTATCTGTCCAAATAGTTGTATAATTAGTAATTTGAGGATGTTTAACTAAAAGTTCTCTAGACATTAGAGCAATATCATAAGCAGAAGTCAAATGGCCATCTTCATCTAAACCATGGCAATTTTTGAAGGTGGTATCATTCATACCAAGTTCTTTAGCTTTATTATTCATCATTTGAACAAAACCATCTACAGTTCCACCTAAATACTCGGCGAGAGCAGTAACACAGTCATTAGCCGAAACGACTGCTATTGCTTTTAACATATCATTTACACTTAAAGTTTCTGTTGTGTCTAACCAAATTTGTGAGCCACCCATACTTGCGGCATTTTCACTACACGGAATTTGTGTTTCAAGTGTAATTTTACCAGAGTCGAGAGCTTCCATAATTAATAATAAACTCATGATTTTGGTTACACTAGCTGGATGTAATTGCTCATGTACATTATATCCATATAAAACTTGACCAGAATTTTGTTCAATCAAAATTGCACTTCCAGCTTCTAAATTTAAAGGATTTGAATTTTCTACTAAATCATTTGTTGAAGCAGAAGTTTCTAATGTTCCATCTAATGTAGTCCAAGTGTAATTTTCAGAAAAAGCAAAACAAGTGCTACTCATTAAACAAAAAACTAAAAATAAAGGTATAATTTTCTTTGTCATAAATTTCCTCCAAAACTTTTTTATAATTATATTCAAAAATAACTTTTTTATAACAGTATTTACTAATTGCTTGATTTTATCACAAAAATATATTATAATACCTATATGTTTTGCTTCCATAGCTCAGTAGGTAGAGTGCAGCCTTGGTAAGGCTGAGGTCACGGGTTCAATTCCCGTTGGAAGCTCCAGGAAAATATTAAAATAAAAGGAGAGATTAGTATGCAAGAAAATAATGAACAAAATCAAACACCAGAAGTAGATGAAAATCATTTAATACAAATAAGAAAAGAAAAATTAAGAGAACTACAAGAACAAGGAAAAGACCCATTTGAGATTACAAAATTTAATAGAACAAATACAGCAGGAGAAATTAAAGCAAACTATGATAATTTCGAACAAAAAGATGTATCAGTTGCAGGAAGAATAATAGCAAAGAGAATAATGGGAAAAGCATCATTTTGTACAATACAAGATAGTGATGAAAAAATTCAAAGTTATGTAAGTATAAATGATTTAGGAGAAGAAAGCTACAAAGCATTTAAAACATATGATATTGGAGATATTATAGGAATAACAGGTTTTGTATTTAAAACAAGAACAGAAGAAATATCTGTACATGCAAAAGAAGTAACATTGTTATCAAAATCATTGCGTCCATTACCAGAAAAATTCCATGGATTAAAAGATATGGATTTAAGATATCGTCAAAGATATGTTGATTTAATTATGAATCCAGAAGTAAAAGAAACATTTATAAAAAGAAGCCAAATAATAAGTGAAATAAGAAGAATATTAGATGAAAAAGGATATCTAGAAGTTGAAACACCAGTTTTAAATACAATATCAGGTGGAGCAACAGCAAGACCATTTATAACACATCATAACACATTAGATATACCAATGTATTTAAGAATTGCTACAGAATTAAACTTAAAAAGACTAATTGTAGGTGGATATGATAAAGTTTATGAAATTGGTAGAATATTTAGAAATGAAGGAATGGATATAAGACACAATCCAGAATTTACTTCAATTGAATTATATGCAGCATATGAAGATTTTAATGATATGATGGATATAACAGAAGAATTATTCCAAAAATGTGCAATGAAAGTATGTGGAAAAACAAAAATCAATTATCAAGGAACAGAAATTGAATTAGGTGGAAAATGGCAAAGAAAAACAATGATAGAAGCAATAAAAGAAGCTTGTGGTGTTGACTTTAATACAATTAACACAGATGAAGAAGCTGTAGCATTAGCAAAAGAAAGAAAAATAGAAATTCCAGCTGGAAAAGAAACAAGAGGAAATATAATCAGTTTATTCTTTGATGAATATGTTGAAGCAACATTAATACAACCAACATTTATATATGAATATCCAATAGAAATCTCTCCACTTGCAAAGAAAACTGCTAAAGACCCTAGAATGGTTGAAAGATTTGAAGCATTTATAGGTGGTAGAGAATATGGAAATGCATTCTCAGAACTTAATGACCCAATAGATCAAGCTGAAAGATTTAAAGCTGAAATTGCTGCAAGAGAAAATGGTGATGAAGAAGCTGGAATGTATGATGAAGATTTTATAAATGCTCTTGAGTATGGAATGCCTCCAACAGGTGGACTTGGAATAGGAATAGATAGATTAGTAATGTTGCTTACAGATTCTGCATCAATTAGAGATGTATTATTATTCCCAACAATGAAGCCACTAGCATAATTTTAAAAAAATAGGAGAAAAAAATGGTAGCATGGATTGCACTTATAATGTGGATAATTATTATACCAACAATAATTATAGTAATTTCAAAGAAAAACATAAATAAAAAATTAGTTTTAATGATTTCACAAATTTATAATTTTGTAGTAGGTTTTTCTGGTTTTGCTTTAATTTTTATAATTACAATGGTAAATTTGGGAACAATTCAAAATGAAATTATATTTTATATTATGCAAATCATTATACATTTAATAGTATTTTCAATTTTGTTGATACCAGTTAATAAAGCCATGAAAAAAAGAATAACAATGCAAACATCAAGTTATGTAATATTATCTACATTTGTTATAGGATTAGGATTTTTATTATTTTATTTTGGAGCAACAATTTAAAAAACAAGGGGAAGATTGGAGAAGAATATGTTTGGATTTAATTTTGATAAAAAAACTTTATATATACTAATAGGTGTATTAGTACTATTAGCATTATTAAGTTATGGAACTAGTGGGATTTTTTCTTTAATATTATCAATACCTGCTGTACTGCTTGCAATAACTGTACATGAATTTGGGCATGCATTTTCAGCATACAAATTAGGTGATGATACACCATTAAGACAAGGAAGATTAAGTTTAAATCCACTTGATCACATTGATCCATTAGGAATAGCTATGCTTTTATTTGTACATATAGGATGGGGTAAGCCTGTACAAATTGATCCAAGAAACTATAATAGAAATATCAGTGTAGAAAAAGCTGATGCAATAGTTTCATTTGCGGGACCATTAATGAATTTTATTACAGCAATTATTGTTGCATTGATATATTGTGCAATTTATAAATTTGCAGGAATGGCATTTTTAGCAAGCAATATAGGAATGATTATAATGTTAATTTTAGCAGATTGTATTACAATGAATATTGGTTTGGGAGTATTTAATTTAATACCATTACCACCACTAGATGGCTCAAAAATATTTTTACCAATATTACCTTATAATGCAAAAACTTGGTTTATGCAATATGAACAAGTATTTTATATCATATTTTTAGTAATATGGATAACTGGAATTGCAGGAAGATTAATTTCACCAATAATAGGTCAAATGACAAACTGGATATTAAGCTTGGCAATGACGATATTTGGATTATAAATAAAGAAAGATGAGAAGAATGAAAGATATATTAGTATTAGGAATAGAATCAAGTTGTGATGAAACCTCTGTAGCCATTGTAAAAAATGGTAGAGAGGTTTTGTCAAATGTAATAGACACACAAATAAAAATTCATGAGAGATTTGGAGGAGTTGTTCCAGAAATAGCCTCAAGGAATCATATAGAAGCAATTTCAAGAGTAGCAAAAAAGGCATTAGAAGATGCAAATAAAACTTTTGAAGATATAGATGTAATTGCACCAACATATGGACCAGGATTAGTAGGAGCATTACTAGTTGGTGTTTCATATGCAAGAGGACTAGCATTTGATTTAAATAAGCCACTTGTAGGTGTAAATCATCTTGAAGGACATATATCTGCAAATTACATAACACATCCTGATTTAGAACCACCATTTTTATGTATGTTAACATCAGGAGGAAATACTCAAATTGTATATGTAAAAGATTATTGTGAGATGGAAGTACTTGGAAAAACAAGAGATGATGCTATAGGAGAAGCCTTTGATAAGGTTGCAAGAGTAGTAGGGCTTGGATACCCAGGAGGTCCTAAAGTAGATAAATTAGCACAGCAAGGACAAGCAACTATAAACTTCCCTAAAACACATTTTGAAAATTTAGATTTTAGTTTTAGTGGTATAAAGACAGCTGTAATAAACTTACATCACAAAGAACCAGATATCAAAAAAGAAGATTTATGTATGAGTTTTGAAAAAGCAGTAACCGAAGTTTTAATTGAAAATATAACAAAAGCAATTGAACAAACAGGAATAAAAAAAGTTGTTTTGGCTGGTGGAGTATCTGCAAATACACATATTAGAAGTGAATTTGAAAAATTAGAAGAAAAAGGAATAAAAATATATAAGCCAGATTTAAAATTATGTACTGATAATGCAGCAATGATTGCTTCAGCAGGATATTATAGATTTTTACATGGAGATTTATCAGAAAATACACTAAATGCAGTACCAAATTTAAAAATAGGAGATTAAAAGATGTCAATATATGTAATAGGAGATTTACATTTATCATTTAACATACCAAAACCAATGGATATATTTGGAGAGAATTGGACAGGACATGAAGAAAAAATAAAAAGAGATTGGCTTCAAAAAGTAAAAGATGAAGACTTAGTAGTATTGCCTGGTGATTTTTCTTGGGAAACATATTTAGAAAATACAAAAAAAGATTTTGAGTATCTAAATAATTTACCAGGAAAGAAAATTCTTTTAAAAGGAAATCATGATTATTGGTGGACAACTATAACATCAATGAGAAAATTCTTAAAAGAAAATAATTTTGAAAACATAGACTTTTTGTATAACAATAGTTATGAATTTGAAAACAAAATATTATGTGGAACAAGAGGTTGGAGTATTACTGATGAAGAAACAAATGAAAAACTTATAAACAGAGAACTTATTAGATTAGAATTATCTTTACAAGATGGTGTTAATAAATATGGAACAGATAAAGAAATAATCGTTTTTATGCATTATCCTCCAATTACTAAAGCAAAGATAATTACTGGTCAAGAGGCAAAATTTGTAGAAATGATGAGAAAATATAAAGTCAAAAGATGTTTTTATGGACATTTACATGGTACTTCAATTGCAGATGCTGTAGAGGGTAATATTGAAGGAATTGAATTAAAATTAGTTAGTGCAGATGGACTTGATTTTGAATTATTAAAAATTACTTAAAACACATATTATAAAGAGGTAAAAATATGTTAGATTTAAACAAAGATGTAAAATATGTAAAAACAGTTGGACCAAACAGAGTACAACTACTAAACAAATTAAAAATATTCACATTAAAAGATTTAATAACATATTATCCACGAGATTATGAAGACAGAAGTAAACCAAAAAACTTATATGAATGTGCAGATGGAGAAGAAGTTTTAATAGAAGCAATGGCAACCAGTAAAATATCAGAAATGCATAAAGGTAAAAAAACAATAAGTAAATTAATTGTAAAAGATCAAACAGGAACATGTTATATCACATGGTTTAATCAAGGATATTTAAGAAATAAATTTCAACCAGGAAGAATGTATAGATTTTTTGGTAAAATTGCTATAAAAAATGGAAGATTTGAAATGAATTCACCTGTATATGATGAAATAGACCAAAGTAAAAATACAGGAAAAATTATCCCAATATATCCATTAACATATGAATTAAAACAAAGTACATTAAGAAAAATAATAGAAAACGGATTAGCAGAAGTAAAAGGACAACTACCAGAAACATTACCAGAATACATATTAGAGCAAAATAATTTGTGGGGAATAAATAAAGCAATAGAGCAAATACATTTTCCAGAACAATTTTCTGATTTTAACAAAGCACGAGAAAGGCTTGTATTTGAAGAGCTTTTGTCAATGCAGTTAGCATTATTAAAATTGAAAAATAATTATGAACATGATAACAATGGAATTCAATTTAGTAAAGATGCTAAAATGTCAGATGTAATAAATATTTTACCATTCAAATTAACAAAGGCACAATTAAGAGTTCTAGAAGAAATAGACAAAGATATGGAAAGCAATAAGCCTATGAATAGATTGTTGCAAGGAGATGTAGGTTCAGGAAAAACTGTAGTAGCTATGATTGCAGCATATAAAGCAGTAAAATCAGGATATCAAGCAGCGATAATGGCACCAACAGCGATACTTGCAAGTCAACATTTAGAAAGCTTTCAAGGAATACTAGAAAGTCTAGGAATAAGATGCGAATTATTAATTTCAAGTATAACTAAAAAGAAAAAGACAGAAATATTGGAAAGACTACAAAATGGAGAAATTGACATTTTAATAGGAACACATGCACTTTTAGAAGAAAATGTAGTGTTCAAAAATTTAGGATTAGTAGTAACAGACGAACAACATAGATTTGGTGTAAAGCAAAGAAGTACAATAGCATCAAAAGCACAAAATCCAGACATAATAGCTATGTCAGCAACACCAATTCCACGAACATTAGCATTAATTTTATATGGAGATTTGGATATATCAATAATAGATGAGCTTCCACCAAATAGAAAAACTATAGAAACATATGCAGTTAGAAAAAGCATGGAAGCTAGAGTAAATGCTTTTATAACAAAACAGATTGAAGAAGGAAGACAAGCATATATAGTCTGTCCATTAGTAGAAGAAAATGAAGAAATGGGATTAAAATCAGTAATAGAACTTGCTGAAAAATTGCAAACAGAAACATTTAGCAAATACAAGGTGGCATATCTACATGGGAAAATGAAACCAAAAGAAAAAGATGAAATAATGCAAAGATTTAAAGATGGAGAAATCCAAATTTTAGTTGCAACAACAGTAATAGAAGTAGGAGTAAATGTGCCAAATGCAAGTATAATGGTAGTAGAAAATGCAGAAAGATTTGGACTTGCTCAATTACACCAATTACGTGGTAGAGTAGGAAGAGGAGAATATCAATCATACTGTATTTTAAAATTTGACGGAAACAGTGAAACAACAAGGCAAAGAATGAAAGTAATGTGTGATACAAATGATGGATTTGTAATTTCTGAAAAAGATTTAGAATTAAGAGGTTCAGGAGACTTTTTTGGAACAGAACAACATGGACTTCCAGAATTTAAAATAGCTAATTTATTTGAAGATATTCAAATTTTAAAAAAAGTACAAGCAATAGCATTAAAAATAATGGAAGAAGATTCTAAACTTGAATTAGAAAAAAACAAAAGACTAAACAGATTAATAAAAGATAAATTCAAATCAAGAATAGAAATATAGAATATGTGAGTACAGGCTTAGAAGGCCTGTGGTCAGAAAGGTTGTATAACATGTTGCAAATAATAGTTAAATTAATTGGAGTAATAATCATTTTAGTTGGAGTTGTTTTTATTTATGATGCTCGTATATTAACAAAAAAGTTATTTGGTTTTGGAGACCAAAATGAAGCTACGAGTGGATTTAAAATATTAGGTGCAATGCTTAGTATTGTTGGTGGATTAATTGTATATTTTGACATTTAACATAAAATCTGCTATAATGTAATTAATCCGTGAAACACGAATAGCAGAAAAAAAGGAGAGAGACAAATGAAGATTCTCAAAGCATCACTGGAAACTCGGTACGAGGAACTTAGGGTAGTCGTCACATGCGAAAAATGTGGCGCCGAGCTCGAGGCAGAAGGCCACGAGATACGAAATTACAGAGCGAACTCCTACGGTGGCAATCCGGAGGAGGCGTACTTCACTTATGGACTGGCGGTGCAATGTCCATGCTGTCACCAGTTGACAGCGGTATCCAGACGACATATTCCCGATGATAAGCTGAGGGAGTACATGGAAAGAAAGGCACCAACATACATAAAGGTGCCACCCATCGATGTTAGGTTACGTTAAGCTCCAAGTACAAAAAACACTAGTTGCATAAAACAAATGATTTTTGCAACTAGTGTTTTTTATTTCGAACAGAAACGTCATTGGTGCGGATGAGAGGACTCGAACCTCCACGCCGTTGGCACTGGTTCCTAAGACCAGCGCGTCTGCCAGTTCCGCCACATCCGCATTAGCTAGTTAAATAACTAACAATAAATATATTAACACAATCATAAATTAATGTCAATAATTTTAAAAGATTTTTTGAAAAAATTTAAAAAAGTAGTAGACATTTCCAATAGGTTATGTTATACTATAAAAACAGTTTACGAAATTCAAAAGTTTTAATTATAAAAGCCGTTTGGCACAAAAAATTCAAAGTCAAAATTTTAAAAATCACAAAAATTAAATTCACAAAATTATTAAGCAAAACAAAGTTAACCCAAAAAATTAAATATATAAGGAGGAATAGCTATGAAAACAAACCTAGCTAATTTAATGAGCATCGTCGTAGACGAAGAAAAGAAATTTGCGTCTCTAGGATATTCACTTAAGGAGTATGCTTATAACACATCAACACAAGAATTAAATGGTACAACAAATGTAATTGAAGATTACAAAGAAGATTTTGCGAAAGATTTTGAAGAATACAAAAAAACACAAGCAAAAATTTCAAAAATTAAAGCTACAATTTATGAGAAAAACAACACATTCAAATTACCTGACGGCAGAACAATACAACAAGCAATAGTAGACAATACAAATTTAAGAAAAATGAAAACAGTATATAATTACTTAACAGAACAAAGAGGCACAAAAAGAAGAATAACAGAAGTAAATAACTCATATTTTGAATGTAAAACATTAAATTTTGATTTAGAAACAATCAAAAAGGAATATGAAACACTAGAGAAAAAAATACAAGATACAGACTTTGAAATATCAAAATTAAATTCAATAGAATTTGAAATTGACTTATAAAAAATAGGTGCTTACAAAGTTACTCAGTAAGTTAAATGAGAACGAACTAACAGCCTATACTATCTTCTCATACAAAAATTATTATGTGGTGGAAAGGTCCAAACAAATATGAAATTTATACCATTAAGGCATATTTGAAATTCACAAATTATTAGATCTTTTACAATTTAAATTTACAATTAAAGCTATATAATGTATAATATAAGTTTTTAAAATGAGATATTATTAAAACATATGAGAAGATAGGCTAGAAGCATATTATTATTTTTAATAGTATGCTTCTTAGTTTTATAATAAATTTTACATAAAGTATTTTCAAAGAACCAAAAATATGATATAAATAATGTTGTAATATGTATTGAAAGGGATGTACCAAAAATGGAGTTTAATTTAATCATATCAGCAATAATATTAGTTGCAAGTTGGATATTAGTTTATAAATTTAGAAAAAACAGTAATTTAAGCAAAGCTACAATTTTGTTAGCAGGATTATTTTTAGCATTAGTAATACAAGTATATCCATTATATGATAATGGAGAAAGTGAATTACAAAGATTAGTGTTTTCAATCTTATATACAATACAATGTATATATGTTGGACAAGATTTTGAATTAATCCAAACCGAAATGGCAGCACATCAAGTTTCTAATTTATATTATATTTTAGTTTATTTAAGCTTCTTATTAGCACCAATATTTACTACTGGAATAATAATTACATTAATTGAAAATACAATGCATAAGTTAAAATATAATATATCATTACTTATACCAACTAAAAAAGAAATACATATTTTTTCGAATATTAATAGAGAATCAGTAACATTAGCAGAAAGTCTATATGACAAAAGAAATGTAATAGTATTTTGTAACGAAAAAGAAGAAGACATAAAAGAAAGTCTAAAAATAAGAATTCGTAAAATTAATGGAATAACAATTAATCAATCTGAATTAGAAGTAAAAGTTAGAAATAAAAAAGTAGTATTTTACGAAATTTCTGAAGATGAAAGGCAAAATACTGATAAAGCAATAGAGCTTATTAATAAATATCAAGATAATCAAAACATAAAAGTAATGGTATTTTCTACACATAAAGAAGCAGAAATGCTTTTAGACTCTGTAAAAAGAAAAATGAGTGTAGAGTTAGTAAATAAAAATAAATATGCATTATACAATTTATTAGAACAAAGACCAGTTATAGAATGGAGCAAAAACAACAAAATTTCTGTATTAATAATCGGAGATGAAAATAAAGCATTAGACTCAATAAAGACAATTTTTTGGAGTATGCAATTAGATGGTTATGGTTTAGAAATTAATGTTGTAGGAAATAATGCAGAACATATAAAATCAATGTTTTATCATCAATGCCCAGGACTTAAAGAAGAAAAATACAAAATTAATTTTTATAAAGCAGATATTCAAACAGAAGAAATAGATGAAGTAATTAAAAATTATTGTTCAGATACAAATTATATAATCTTATCTTTGAATGATGATAATTTAAACATAGAAACAGGAATTTATTTAAGAGAATATTTCTTATATTTAGATAAAGAATGTTATTCAAATAAACCATCAATAAATATTTGGTTAAATGACGAAATACATGGAATTGATAGATTAGGAATAACTGATAACAATTATGCAAAAACAAAAGAAGATAATAGAAAAGTATTATATGAATTATACTCATTTGGTACAATAGAACAAACATTTAAGGAAGTAAGTATATTTAATAATAAACGTGAAAATCTAGCATTATTAATGCACTTAGCAAATGTAGGAGTTTTAGGAAAAGGAAAAAATGAAGAAGTTCCAACTCAAACATTTAGAAATAGAGAAAAAACTAGAAAATATTCAATGGCAAGTGCAATACATATGAAATATTGTTTATATACTAAAGGAGTAGACTTATTCAACGAAAAACTTACACAAGAACATATAGAAAAAGTAAAAGAATTAGTAAGTAAGGATGAAGAAATAGATAGTTTTATGAGAAGTTACGCACGAATGTGGAATACATTTTGGAGAACTGATGGTTATAGACGTGTAAGCTTTGAAGAAGCTAGTGTATATTATAAAAAAGGAGTTACCAAAACTCAACAACACACAATGGCAAGGCTAAATCCTTGTTTGACTGATTTAGATGGATTTGCAGAAAATGAAATAAAAATGAGCGAATTATATGGTAGAAAAGTAGAATTACTAAGAGTTGATAGAAATTACATAAAATTCTTCCCAACTATACTAGAAAGATTATTACAATCTCAAAAAAAGAAATAAAAGAGGTTTATAGGTAAAACCATTTTAAAAACCTAAATATAATGAGGAAAATGTACAATGAATTTACAAAAAAATCAAGAATATATAGTAGATATAATAGATAATGGATTTGAAGGAGAAGGAATAGCTAAAATAGATGGTTTCACAATATTTATTCCAGGTGCTATAAAAGGAGAGAAAGTAAGAATATTAATTGTGAAAGTATTATCATCACACGCATTTGGAAAATTATTAGAGATTTTAGAAGCTTCTAAATACAGACAAGAAGTAGATTGTTCAACATATAAGAGATGTGGAGGATGCAATTTAAGACACATAAAATATGAAGAAACACTAAAAATGAAACAAAACGCAGTTCAAAGTCTAGTAAATAAAACTCTAAAAAATAAGTTACAAGTTCAAGAAACAATTGGAATGGACAATCCATATCATTATAGAAACAAAGCTCAATATCCAGTTGGTATTGACAAAAAGGGAGAGCCTGTAATAGGTGTATTTGCTAATCGAACACATGAAGTTATCCCAATAGAAAAATGTTTAATACAAAATCCGAAGTCAGAAGAAATCGCAAAATTTATCTTAGATTTTATTAAAAAAGAACATATTAGTGTTTATAATGAAGAAACAAGAAAAGGATTATTTAGGCATATAGTTATTAAAGTTGGAATAAAAACTGGTGAAATAATGTGTATACTTGTTATAAATGGGAAAACAATTCCAAAAGAAGAAATATTAATTAAAAATCTAGTTGAGAACTTTCCACAAATAAAAACTATAGTGAAAAATATAAATACCAAAAATACAAATGTTATTTTAGGCCAAGAGAATATTAATATTTATGGCAATGGACATATTGAAGATATTTTAGGAGAATATAAATTTAAAATATCTCCGTTGTCATTTTATCAAGTGAACCCTATACAAGCAGAAAAACTATATGAACTTGGAGTAAAAATGGCTGAAATTTCTAAAGAAGATACAGTTTTTGACTTGTATTGTGGAATAGGTACAATTTCAATTTTTATGGCAAAATATGCAAAAAAAGTATATGGAGTAGAAATTGTAGAAGATGCTATAAAAGATGCTAAGGAAAATGCTAAATTGAACAATGTAACAAATACAGAGTTTTTTGCTGGAGATGCAGAGATTGTTCTTGATGAGCTAATAAATCAAAAGAAAGTAATTCCTGACATTGTTATGTTTGATCCTCCTCGTAAAGGTTTGGCTAAGAATTCTATTAATGATATTTTGAGTATTAAACCTAAAAAGATTGTTTATATTAGCTGTAATCCTGCTACTTTGGTTAGAGATTTAGCTGAATCTGAATCTTTGTATGAAGTTAAGTCTATTGTGCCTGTGGATATGTTTCCTTTTACGAGCCATGTGGAAGTCTGTGCGTTGCTAGAGTTAAAGAAATGCCGGCCATTGCTGAATTTACTAGCTTTCAAGATACGATAATGTTTCATAAAAGAGGTAGATTTGGACTAGAAAAAATACAAAATTCTGAAATTAATGTTAAGATTGTTTTAGATATGGAG
Source organism: uncultured Clostridia bacterium (assembly GCA_944387425.1). GTDB lineage: Bacteria > Bacillota > Clostridia > TANB77 > CAG-508 > CAG-269. The sequence goes on along the minus strand of CALXEV010000021.1, from coordinate 24 downwards.
TGAGGAAACATATAAAACGAATTT
>CALXEV010000020.1 GCA_944387425.1 uncultured Clostridia bacterium | reverse complement strand
ATATATACATCATTTGAATAATTAAAAACTAAGAATGTAATATTTTTAATTATTACTCTATGTGGTTCAATATATGTAAGATTAGTTTTTTCAATTTTTCTTATACTACCATTAATAAAAGTAGGGGTAACTTTAGAAAACTCACATATAAATTCAAGCCTTTGCTTTAGACTTTCTTCAAATTGTAATTCTTGCTTAATTATCTTCATTTATTTGCACCATCCTTTCATTTGGATGATTTTTATATTGTTTATAGACAACAAAAAAATCAACCAGTTTTATTTTCTGATTGATTTTGTATCAATACTGTTCTATTAGTTCGAACAGATTCGTCGTTGGAGGCGACACCCGGATTCGAACCGGGGATCAGAGTTTTGCAGACTCGTGCCTTACCACTTGGCTATATCGCCATATAATAAAAATATTATTTGGAGCAGGTAACGAGAATCGGACTCGTGACTAAACCTTGGCAAGGTCTCGTTTTACCACTAAACTATACCTGCGAATTATTATGATTTTAAGAACTAAGCTCTATAATCATAACAAAATAATTAAAATTTGTCAATACAAGAAAACAAATTTTCCAAATAATGAGTATAATTTTTAGTTAACTCAAGAATATAGCTACCAAATTTTTTTTGCCCTATAGTATTAGAATTTCTTATATTTATAGTCAAAATAGTTTCGTTTTGAAGACTAACAGAAATATAACCTATAATGGAATTAGCTTTAAGTGGTGCTTGAAAATTATAATCACAATATATATATATGCTAAGACTATCAATATCATTCCTATTAACAGGTAAATAATCAAATTTTAAATCATCTAAAACTAAATCAATATTATTGGAAACACCTTTGGCAACAACAAAATTAGAAGAATTGTAAATTTTCCAATTATTAAATTCATTGAATATTTTTTCTTTAATATTTACTATTTCAAAATTATTAAAAACATAATTTATAAGTTCGATACTATCTTTAGTTCTATCTTTTTTTGTATCAGCACCAAGAACAATACAAATTATATCTAAATCACCTCTTTTTATTGAAGTGACTAAACAACGATTAGCACCATTTGTAAAACCTGTTTTAACTCCATAAACTCCATCTAAAGCACCTAAAAGTTCATTCGTGTTAGATAAATTTTTTGAATAACTATTAATAGTTACTGTATAGTTCTTTGTACCAACAATATTTTTAAAAGTATCATTTTTTAACGCATAATCTGTAATTAATGCTAGTTCATATGCTGTTGTATAATGATTTTCATTATCTAATCCGTGAGGAGTTACAAAATTTGTAGAAGAAAGGCCTAATTCATTACATTTTTTATTCATCAATGATGCAAAATCAGGTAAGCTTCCTCCAACATGTTCTGCAAGAGCAACAGCTGCATCATTACCTGAACATAACAATAATCCATATAATAAATTAAGCACAGAAATTTTATCATTTGTGTGTAGACCAAGACGTGAACCTCCTGTGCCTGCAGCTTTAGCTGAAACCTTCACAATATCATCTAACTTTGCATTTTCGATAACTATAATTGCAGTCATAATTTTTGTGGTTGAAGCCATTTTTCTTTTTTCATTCTCATTTTTTCCGAACAATACTTGTTTAGAATTTCGATCAAAAACTATTGCTGATCTGGAATTAATTAAAGGTTCTTCAGAAAAATTAGAAAAAGTTTGCAAAAAAGAAGAAATGTCATCAATATTTTCAGTTTCGATGTCATCAGCAAAGACATTTAAATTTTGGAAAATAATAAAAACGATAATAAAAAAACATAATAAATACTTACAGAATTTCACAATTTTGCCTCCACAAATATAATCTATAAAATATATGTAAATAAAAAGAAAATATTACTCCAAAAATATTGATTTTAACGACAAAAAACGATATAATATATATTGTATAAGTTTATAAAATTTTGAAGGGAAAAATAATGAAAAGAAAAGCTATATACATATTAGTGATAATAGTTGTTTTAGTAGCATTTCTACTGGGATTTAGAACAAGTTATGCAAATAATGATTCTATATACATAAATTTTTCGAAGAATAACAGTTATAAAGTAAGTTTTAGTGACTTATGGAATATACAAAAACAGAATTCAGATGAAAAAAATATATATTCTTTAAAAAATATAAATTTAGATGATTTAGAAAACGAAGCAGTAGAATACAATTTATCTTACGATTTACAAGCAGACAGAGAAAATTTAGCTAATAAAACAATAGAAAATGAAGAATTAAATAATATTATAAAATCATCATTAGACCCAAATGGACAAACATATAAACAACTTTTATGGATATTAGACAATTCATATATACAAGGAAAAACAGATATAAATCAGTTTTTATCTAAAGCTGAAATATCAGAAAACCAATTAACAGAACAAGAAATCATTGTAGTACAAAAAATGGCAATATGGTATTTTACAAATTATAAAATAGATAGACAAGAAGAATTTAACAAAAAAGACAGTAATGATAATTGGCTAATGGTTGCAATAAAAAATGATTCAAATTTTGAATTAATTGATGAAACTAAAATGGAGAATATTCAAAAGTTATATAATTATCTAATTAATAATGCAGAACAATATTCTCAAGAGTATACAGAAGAAAAACAATATATGCTTAATTGTCCTGTAAATGTAAAAACAGATAATTTAGAAAAGCAAGAAGATGGAAAATACAAAGTTCAAGTAAATAGAGTTAATGCCAACTATGTTATTGGACCTATTGTTTTAGATAAAAACAATAGTAAAAATTATAATATTACATTTACACCAACTAATGAAAAAAATGAAATTGTAGAATATAAATTTTCAGATAAAGATGGAAATGAAATAAATGATGTAACATTAGAAAATTATATTGGAAATGCAGATGGATTTTATATAACAGTTTCAAGAAGTTCAGCTGAAGAAATTAATTTAAAACTAGAAGTAAAATATGAAATGACAAACAAAAAGTTATGGCTAAGTGGTTCAGAAGAAGATGGAAAATTAAAATTAGACAATGAACAAATTTTAATTGAACTAACACAAGAAACAAAAAATGAAACAACAGAATTAACTGCCAAAATAGAAGAATTTGATTTATCTCTAAGAACATATATTAAAGCTATAAATGAGCAAAACTTAGATAATGAAAATTATAGAATACCACAAGTATCTTTAGATACATTAAAAATAGGAACAACAGCGATATATAATCATAGAAAATCTCCTGTAGCAGTTAATGAAAATGATCTGATAACATATGAAATTGCAATTTTTAATGAAGGAACAATATCTGGATATGCAAGTCAAATAATACAACAATTGCCAGAAGGACTTATAAGTTCGACAGATAATCCGGCAGAAATATATTCAAAAGATAAAAATGGTAATCAAAAAAATAAATATCAATTAAAATATAATACCATGTTGAATACAATTACATTAGACATAGTAAGTACTCAAGAAGAACAAATAAAAAGTTTGGAGAGCTATAGTCAAGAACAAATTGATTATGAAACTATAACACTAAAATGTAAAGTAATACAAAAACCAGATGAAAAACAAGAAAAAATATTAACTAATATAGTTTGGATTAGTAAAGCATGTGATTCAAATGGAGAAACAAAAACAGACAGAGATTCAAGAGTAGAAACATTACCAAATGTAGATAGTCAAAAATTGCAAACATATATTGGAAATACAAATAATAAAACAGATTTGACAGATAACAATTATTTTTATGCAGGACAAGAAGATGATGACGACTTTGAAAAAGTTATCATAAATGCAAAACCTAGAACTTTTGATTTAGCATTATTTGAATTTGTTTTAGCAATCAGCAAAGAACAAACAATTAGTAGTGGTGATTATATTACAGATACAGGAGAAAAAGATGGTAATTTCTTAAGAGCTCCAAAAGTAAATATAAATGATGGTAATATAACATATACTCAAGATGATAAAGTAGCACTATCTGCTGAACCAGGTAATTACATACTTTATAATGTACGCATATATAATGAGGGACAAAAAGATGGATATGCAAGTAAAATAAAAGTTATCTTACCAATAGGATTGGAATTTGTAGTAGAAAATGAAGAATATAATGGAATTTGGAATTTGGATGGATTAGACAGTGATGGAAGACAAATTGTTTCAACAACAAATTATGCAAAAGGTCAAGGAGCAGAAGTAAACTCTATAGAGGGAGACAATAATTATACAGCAAATTTAATTAAAGCTTTTAATCCAGAAGAAAATCAAGAATTAGATTGTATAGATGCACAAGTTCTATGTAAGGTAACAGAAGATGCAGCATCAGACAGAGTTTTAGTTACTTATGCACAAATTGAAGATGATAGTAATGAAAATGGAGAACCAATTGATGATATAGACTCTAAAACAAATGAATGGATTGATAATGAAGATGACCAAGATATAGAAAGATTGAAAGTTCAATGTTTTGATTTATCATTAAGAAAATTTATTACATCAGTTAATAACAAAGAACTAAAGAATTCAGATGGAACATATTCAAGAGAGCCAATTGTAGATACATCTAAATTAATAGATACTTCTGAAAGAACAGCAATTTATAATCATACAAAACAACCAATTTCAGTACAATCAGGTGATACGATAATATATACTATCAGGGTATATAATGAAGGAGATATCAATGGCTATGCTAGTAAAGTAACAGAGTATTTACCACAACAATTGAAATTCATACAAAATAGCGAAATAAACCAAAAATATGGATGGGAACTTTCTGAAGATGGCAGAACAGTTATAACAACATATTTATCAGATAAAGAAATAAAAAGTTTTGATAAACAAAGTTCTCTAGATTATCAAGATATTCAAATAGAATGTCAGGTTTCAGATGATACATTAGTTAATTCTAAATTAACAAGTATAGCTGAAATATCAGAATATACATATAGTGGAAGTGCAATATTGAAAGATGTTGACTCAACAGCAAACAATATAATAAGCAAAAAAGATTTACCAAATGATGAAAATTTACCAACATATAAAGACAGTGAACTAACAAAAAATTATATTCCAGGAAATGAAGATGATGACGATTTTGAAAAAGTTAGTGTTAAAGAATTTGATTTATCTTTGACAAGCTTTATAACTAAAGTTGGTGAAAAGGAAATTACAGATAGAGAAAAATTAAATTCAGAAGAGAATAAAGAACCATTAATAACACATGTAGGAGATATAGTAACATTTACAATAAGAGTATACAATGATGGAGAAATAGCAGGATATGCAAGAGAAATCACAAATGACATTTCAAAATATCTTGAATATTTACCAGAAGAATCAACAAATGTTGAATATATGTGGAAAATGTACAATGAAAAAGGAGAAGAAACATCAAATATTGAAGAAACTGTAACATTAAAATCTACTTACTTATCAATGGACAATGGTGAAGACAAGTTATTGAAAGCATTTGATGGAATAACAAGATATTATAAAGACATAAAAATAGCATTTAGAGTAAAAGATCCAAATTCAAATACAGTTGTGATAGAAAACAAAACTCAAATATCTGATGATACAGATGAAGTTGGAAAACCAGTTAAAGATAGAGACTCAATGCCAACTATATGGGAAGAAAATGGAGATGACCAAAGTACAGAAACATTAAAAGTTGAATATTTTGATTTATCTTTAAAAACTTTTGTATCAAAAGTAATTGTATCAGAAGATGGGGTTGAAACCACAACAGAAACAGGATATAATGGATTTGAGGAGACAGAACCAGTAGTAAAAGTCGAAATACAAAAAAAGAAAAAAGAAGTTAAGCAAGAAGAAGTAAAAATTGTTTATGGAATTACAGTAACAAATGAAGGAGATATTCCAGGTTATGCAACAGAAATAACAGATTATGTACCTGAAGGTCTAAAATTTGAGACTGATGATAATCCTGAATGGACAGAAGAAGAAGGGAAAGCATCAACAAATAAGTTATCAACAACAATGCTAAATCCTGGCGAAAGTGAAACAATTTATGTGACATTATCATGGATTAATGGTGAAGATAACTTAAATGAAAAGACTAATACAGTAGAAATTACAAAAGAAGAAAATAAAGATAATGTGCCAGATAGAGATTCTATCCCAGATAATAAAATCATTGAAGAAGATGATATAGATTCTTCTAATGTGTTAATTTTAATTGCAACTGGTACACAAAGAACTTATATTTTATTAATACTAGGTATTCTGATTATAACATTAACAGGAGTAGTATTAATTAAAAAATTTGTAATATAAAATAATTAAAGTAAAGGGAGAGGTTCAAAATGAAAAAGAAAGTGGCATTAGGAATAGGAATACTATTAGTTTTAGTATACATAGCATTTAGTATTATAAGTTATGCCGATGTTGGATTAACAGTTCATCTAGAAGCTGCTGATTCAAATGGAATTGGTTATGGTATTTCAAATCCTAAACAGCGGAGGAGTTTACATATGGGATTTAAGAAATACAGCAAATAAAAAGAATTTGTACTGTATTAGAGCAGATTATTCTTATACATGGAATAATCATGGAAAATCAACAAATGTAACTTACAATCTATCATATGATTTACAAGATGATAGAGAAAAAATATTAAATTATTTAACAGCAAATAATAATGATGGACATGATTTATTAAATGAATTATTAAATCCTGCTGGAAGTGCATATAGAGAATTATTATGGGTATTTGATCATGCATATTTAGCAGAAGAATCAGCAGATGAATATTTGAGCAATTTAGGATTACAAGATTCAAGTTTAACATCAGAAGATATTATTGCTGTTCAAAAAGCAGTAGTTTGGTATTTTACAAACTATAAAGTTGGAGGAAATGGATCATTTAACAGAAAAGACAGTACATCATCATGGCTATATTTAACTAGTGATGGAGGGTCAAGCTATAGAGCAGTATCAGATATTGGCGTATCAGGTCAAGATAGAAACTATGAAGCTCAATTACTATATGATTATTTAGTTGAACAAGCTGAAAATAATGCAAGTCAATATAATGCATCTAATAATTATAAACCAAATACAAAGCCTGCAACTGTAAATACATCAGGATTAACTCAACAAAACGGAAAATATGTTCTAGATGCTGAAATAAGAGACAATTCTACTATAGTTGGTCCAATTGTAATAGATAAAAATAGTGATGCAGATTACGAAATTGTTATGACTGTAACAAATCAAGATGGAACAGTTATTAATTCATCTGATTATAGTTTTGTTGATAGTAGTGGAACTTCATTAGGAAGTGTAACATTAAAAGATTTAGTAGGAAGAAGCGGAGGTTTTTACTTAAAAGTTTCAAAAGATTTAGCAACAACAGTTAATATAAAAATAGAAATTAGTAGTGAAACAATTAAGAAAACATTATGGTTAAAAGGTGACGAAACTTCAGATGAAATTAAACTAGATGGAACTGGAGAAGCAGAACAACCAATTGTAGAAATAGAGAAAGTTCCAGAAACAATAACAGTTGAATTAACAGGAACACCAGAAACAATAGATATTCCAGTAACAAAAGTATGGAATGATAATAATAACCAAGATAAATTAAGACCAACAGAGATAACTGTAACATTATTAGCAAATGGAAGCCCAGTAAGTGGAAAAACATTAACATTAAATGAAGGAAATGGATGGAAGGGAACATTTGAGGACTTACCAAAAAGTGAAGATGGAGTAGACATAGTATATACAGTAAGAGAAGAAAATGTACCAACAGAATATGAAGTAACTTATGACGGAACAGTAGAGGTTGGATTTACAGTAACAAATACACACACACCAGAAATAATAGATATTCCAGTAACAAAAGTATGGAATGATAATAATAACCAAGATAAATTAAGACCAACAGAAATAACTGTAACATTGTTAGCAGATGGAGCTCCAGTAGATGGAAAAACATTAACATTAAATGCAGGAAATGGATGGAAAGGAACATTTGAGGACTTACCAAAATTCAAAGATGGAGAGGAGATAGAATATACAGTAAGAGAGGAAAATGTACCAACAGGATATGAAGTAACATATGGAGGAACAGTAGAAGTTGGATTTACAGTAACAAATACACATACACCAGATACAATAGAAATACCAGTAACAAAAGTATGGAATGACAATAATGACCAAGATAAATTAAGACCAACAGAGATAACTGTAACATTGTTAGCAGATGGAACTCCAGTAGATGGAAAAACATTAACATTAAATGCAGGAAATGGATGGAAAGGAACATTTGAGGACTTACCAAAATTCAAAGACGGAGAGGAAATAGTATATACAGTAAGAGAAGAGAATGTGCCAACAGGATATGAAGTAACTTATGATGGAACAGTAGAAGTTGGATTTACAGTAACAAATACACATACACCAGAAATAATAGATATTCCAGTAACAAAAGTATGGGTAGATAATGGTGACCAAGATGATTTGAGACCTGACTCTATTACAGTAATATTATTAGCAAATGATGAAGTTGTAGCTGGAAAAGAATTAGTATTAAATGAAGGTAATGGATGGTCAGGTGTATTTGAAGATTTACCTAAATATGAAAATGGAGAAGAAATAAATTATACAGTAAAAGAAAAAGATCAAATTTCTGGATATATAACAACAATAACAGGAAATGAAGAAGACGGATTTACTATTAAGAATACACATGAAACAGATGAAACATCTATAAAGGTTACAAAAGTTTGGGAAGATAATGATAATCAAGATAATATAAGACCAACAGAAATAACTGTAACACTATATGCAAATGGAGAACCAGTAGTAGGTCAATCAGTAACATTATCTGAAGGAAATTGGTCACATACATTTACAGGATTACCAGTAATGGAAGATGGTGCAAGAATAGAATATACTGTTGATGAAACAGAAGTACCAGCAGGATATGAAAAAGTAATTACTGGAGATGGAGCAATTGGATATGTAATAACAAATACATATACACCAGAAAAAATAGATATTCCAGTAACAAAAGTATGGAATGATAATAATAACCAAGACCAATTAAGACCAACAGAAATAAAAGTAACATTGTTAGCAGATGGAACTCCAGTAGATGGAAAAACATTGACATTAAATGAAGGAAATGGATGGAAAGGAACATTTGAGGACTTACCAAAATTCAAAGACGGAGAGGAAATAGAATATACAGTAAGAGAAGAAAATGTACCAACAGGATATGAAGTAGCATATGGAGGAACAGTAGAAGTTGGATTTACAATAACAAATACACATCTATCAGAAAAAATATTTGATTTAGCATTAAGAAAATATATAACAGAAATAAATGACCAAACACTAGAAAATCTTGACATACCAACAAGAGTACCAAACATAGATACAAGTAGACTAAGCCCAAGAGCAGATGCTACAACAACTACAGCAACATATAAACACAAAAAAGACCCAGTACTAGTAGCTGAAGGAGATATAGTAACATATAAAATAACTATATATAATGAAGGAGAAAAATCAGGATATGCAAGTCAAATAATAGACCAATTACCAACAGGTTTGATATATTCTCCAAGTGATACAATAGTATCAAAAGATCCAAATGGAAATGATAAAAATACATATACTGCAACATATGATCCAACAGAAAATAAAGTAACATTTGATATAGTAAATACAGCTGAAAATCCAGCAAAAGATTTACAACCATTTGAAGATGAATTAGATTACGAAACAATTGAAATTCAATGTAAAGTAGTATTAAAACCACAAATGGGAGAAACAAATATATTAACAAATGTAGCATGGATAAGTGGAGCATATGATACAGAAGACAATGAAGTAGCAGTAGATAGAGACTCACAACCAGAAAATCATCCAGATGTAAACAAAGACAACATGGAAGATTATAAAGGAAATGAAAACAACAAAGATGATTTAACAGATAACAATTATCACTATGAAGGTGAGCAAGATGATGACGACTTTGAAAAACTATATGTTCAAATCTTCGACTTATCATTAAGAAAATTCATAGTAAAAATAAATGAAGATGAATATATGGATAAGAGTGGAAATTATATAAGAGAACCAGTAGTAGATGTAAGTCCACTAGTAAACAAAACAGATACAACAGCAATATATAATCATCCAAAAGAACCTGTAGGAGTAAAGGTTGGAGATAGAGTAACATATGTAATAAGAGTATACAACGAAGGTGAATTAGACGGATATGCAAGTGAAGTAAAAGACTACTTACCACCATATTTAACATTTATAGAAGATAGTGAAATAAATGAGCAATATGGATGGACAGTATCAGAAGATGGAAGAGTAGTAACAACAACATATTTAGCAGATAAAGAAATAAGCAAATTCAATGGAACAGAACTTGATTATGAAGACTTACAAATAGAATGTCTAGTATCAGAAGAAGCACCAGTACATGAAAACTTGACAAACATAGCAGAAATATCAGAATATAAATATGGAGACACAATAGTACCAGAAGACATAGACTCAGAATCAGACAACATAGATGAAAACTTACCAGAAGATGAAGACTTACCAGGATATAAAGATGATGAAATAGGTCAAGATTATGTACCAGGAAATGAAGATGATGACGACTTTGAAAAAATATATGTAAAACAATTTGACTTAGCATTAAGAAAATTCATAACACAAGTACAAAATCAAAACATAACAAACAGAGAGCCACAAGTAAAATATGAAAATGGACAACTAAGTTATGAACATACAAAAGAACCATTAACAGTACATGTAGGAGATGTAGTAACATATACATTAAGAATATACAATGAGGGAGAAATAGATGGATATGCAAGTGAAATAAGTGATGATATTCCTGAATATCTAGAATTCTTACCAGAAAATGAAACAAACATAAACTACATGTGGAAAATGTATGATGAAAACGGAGAAGAAACAGAAAATGTAGAAGAAGCAGAAACAGTTAAAACAACATATTTATCAAAAGAAAATAGTGAAGACAATCTATTAATAGCATTTAATGGAACAACACTACATTATAAAGACATAAAAATAGCATTTAGAGTAAAAGATCCAAATTCAAATACATACATAATAACAAACCATGCACAAATCTCAGAAGATACAGATGAAAATGGAGAACCAGTAGATGATATAGACTCAACACCAGACGAATGGAATGAAGGAGAAGATGATCAAGATATTGAAAATGTAAAAGTAGAATATTTTGATTTATCACTACTAAAATTTGTATCAAAAGTAATAGTAATAGAAGATGGAAAAGAAACAGTAACAGAAACAGGATATAATGGACATGAAGATCCAGAACCAGTTGTAAAAGTAGAATTACATAGAAATAGTCTAAATGATGTAATAGTAAAATTCGGATATGGAATAACAATAACAAATGAAGGAGACATCCCAGGATACGCAACAGAAATCACAGACTATGTACCAGAAGGATTAAGATTCGAAGCAGCAGACAACCCATTATGGACAGACGAAGGAAATAATGTAATATCAACAAAACAACTAGAAAACACACTATTACAACCAGGAGAAAGTGCAACAATAGAAGTAATATTAACATGGATAAATAGTGAAGATAACTTAAATGAAAAAACAAATACAGCAGAGATATCAGAAGATGATAATCCATATGATGTACCAGATAGAGACTCAGTACCAGATAATGAAATACCAGGAGAAGACGATATAGATATAGCAAAAGTAATATTACTAGTATCAACAGGTGCACCAAGAACATATTTCATGTTAACATTAGGACTATTAACAATAGTATTAGTTGGAGTAATCTTAATTAAGAAATTTGTTCTATAGAAAATAAAAAATTTGTCAAGGAGGACGACGGTCCTTCTTGGCAAATTTTTTTGTAAATTAAAGTGGTGGATTTTCTATAACTTTTTTTAGAGAATTAACAAAAAATACAAATGCATATATGACTAGAAAAATCCAAACAAGTATATTAACGATATAACCAGTTATAAAAGAAACATTAAGAATGAAACAAATACGTTTTATAATATATATATTAATTGAACTAGAGCCAAATTCCAAACTATTATTTTTGGCTTGAACAAGTTCTTCGCTAGGAATTTGATATAATTCAGACAACTTATATATCATATCAATGTCGGGATATGATAAACCATATTCCCACTTTTTTACTTCTTTTTCTGTTATTGTTTTGTCACTTATGTGCTCTAAAACATCTAGATATGTCCAATTATTTTTTTCTCTGCAGTCTCTTATTACATCTTCAAAGAGTTTTCCAACAAATACTTTATTTCTTTTCATTTGACTCAATCCTTTTTATAAAATATATATTAATTATAAACAAAAAAAGTATTAAAGACAATAGAAAAATTAAATAAATATTTACAATTAAAAAACCTTATGATATAATTTTTACGTATAAAAGACTAAGAGGTGATTTTGTGAATCAGATATTAATTACAGGAGATGAAAATAACAAAAATAAAAAAGAAAAACAGAAGAAGCAGAAACAACCCAAAATGCCAAAAGAGACAACTACAGTTGGCATAAATTCAATAGTGATATTTTTCTCAATAAGTATAATAATATTGGGAATATGTTTGATAAGTGGAAGTGTATATGCAAAAGAAAAAATCAATACTACAGTAGAAGCCTCAATCAAACCTAATGTTGAAACAATAAGAAATGATGATAACAATACATTAGAAATAAAAGTAACACATATAAGAGGTATTTCACAAATTGCATATAGATGGAATAATGATGATGAAGTAATAATAAATGGTAATAATCAAGAAGAAGTAAGTCAAGTAATTGATTTATTAGGAGGAAAAAATACTTTATCTATTACAGTAACAGAAGAAAATGGACAGACAGTAACTTATGAAAAACAATTTACAGTTGGAAATATTCCAGAAATTACTTTGGAAGCCGTTTCAAATGGTGTAAAACTTACAGCAACTAGTGAAGTAGAAATTCAATATATTTCTTATGCATGGGATAATGGAGAACCAACACAAATAGAAGTAGGAAACACAACATATGAAGGAACAATTGAAACTCCACAAGGAAGACATACATTAAATATAGAAGTAGTGGATATAAATAATAATAAAGGAACTAAAGAACAAGTTGTAGTTGGAGATACAGCACCAACTTTAACAGTAAATCCAGCAAGAGTTGATGGAAAACTTGTTTTCACAATAGATGCTGAAGATGATGAAGAAATTTCAAGAATAGAAATAACACTAAATGATGGAGAAAAACAAATTATTGAAGTTAATGCTGAAACATATCATGGTGAAGTTGAAATAGTAGATGGAGAAAACAGATTAGTTGTAACAGCATATAATTTAAATAATTTATCAGTAACCTCAAGAAAGTTATTTAGAAATTAATAGGAGTAAATATGATACAAGAGATATATGTAATAGATGATGATGATTCGTCAATACCAATTTTTAAAGAATTATTCAAAAAAGAAAAAGAATTTAAATTTATAGGAGTAAAAACAGAGCAAATCAATATAGCTTTAAAAAACATTCCATTTTTAATTATAATAAATGAAGACTCTATAGATAGAGATGTTACAGAACTATGCAAAAACATAAGAACTGATGAAGATAACAAAATTACCCCAATAATTGTAGTATCTTCAAATATAAATAGAGAACATAGATTACAAGTCCTAAGAGAATCTGTAGAGTATTACATAAAAAAACCAGTTGATGCAGATTATATATATTATACTATTAAAAATTTGAATAGACTTTTAACTATTAATAGAAGAATAAGTGCATTAACAGGTTTACCAGGAAATGTACAAATACATGCAGAATTAAAGAAGAGACTTTCAAATAAAGAAGATTTTTCAGTATTATATTTAGATTTAGATAATTTTAAAGCATATAACGATGTATATGGATTTTTAAAAGGAGACCAAATAATTGAATTCACGGCACAAGTTATAACAAAATGCATACACGAACTATTCTTAGAAAATTCATTTATAGGACATATAGGTGGTGATGATTTTATAGCAATAGTTCCATCAACAGACGTTGATGAAATTTGCCAATCAATAATAGCAAATTTTGACAAGGATGTTGAAAAATTTTTTACAGAAGATGATTTGAAAAAAGGCTATATTGAAGTAGCAAATAGAAAAGGAATTATGGAACAATTTACATTAACTTCTATATCAATAGGAGCTGTAATAGTAGACAAGAATAGATTTGCTAATATTCTAGAAATAGGAGAAGTGGGAGCTCAAGTTAAACACATGGCAAAATCTATAGTTGGAAGCAGTTATGCAATAGATAGAAGGAAATCATAAAGGAGAAGTTGAGATATTAAATGTTAACACAAATATTAGTTTTAGTAATATTAATAGGATTAAATGCATTTTTTGCGGCAAGTGAAATTGCATTTATATCTTTAAATGACAACAAGATTGAAAAACAAGCTAAAGAAGGAAACAAAAAAGCAAAGCAAATACAAAAAATGCTTGAAAGCCCAAGTAAATTCTTGGCAACAATACAAATAGGAATAACATTAGCAGGATTTTTATCAAGTGCGTTTGCATCAGATACATTTGCTGGATTGTTAGCACCAAACTTAAATAATCTTATTCCAATTGGAATAGAAGCATGGGAAAATATATCAATAATAATCATAACAATAATATTATCATTCTTTACATTAGTATTTGGGGAATTAGTACCAAAAAGACTAGCAATGAAAAACTATGAAAAAATTGCTTTTGGAACAATAGGAATAATAAGAGCAATAGCGATTGTAACAGCACCATTTGTAAAATTTTTAACATTAACAACAAATGCAATATCTAAATTATTTGGTGTTGGAGAAAATGAACAAGAAATAGTAACAGAAGAAGAAATCAAGATGATGGTAGATCAAGGTGAAGAAAACGGAACAATTGAAGAAGAAGAAAAAGAATTAATAAATAATGTTTTTGAATTTAATGATATAACAGTATCAGAAATAATGACTCATAGAACAGATATATTTGCCGTTGATGTAAATATGAGTGGAGAAGAAGTGTTGCAAAAAATTATTGAAGATGATTGTAAACACAGTAGAATACCAGTATATGAAGAAACAATAGATGAAATTATTGGTATATTATATGTAAAAGATTTAATTAAAAATGTTAATAAGAAATCATTCAAAATCAAAAATATAATGAAAGAAGCATATTTCGTATCACAAAGCAAATTAATAAATGAATTATTTAGAGAATTACAAAAAAATAAAAAACAAATTGCTATAATAGTAGACGAATATGGTGGAACAGCTGGATTAATCACTATGGAGGATATCCTAGAAGAAATAGTTGGAGATATTTATGACGAGTATGATGACATTGAAGAAGAATATGAAAAAATAGATGATAATACTTATATACTTTCAGGAAGTATGCCAATATATGATGTTAATAAGCTGATGGGTGTAGAAATTCCAGAAGGAGATTATGATACACTTTCAGGATACTTACAAGAAGAATTAGGTAGAATACCTGAAGAAGAAGAAAATCCAATTATTGAAACAAAAGATTTAATTTTTAAAATTGAAGAATATGAAGATAGAAGAATTTTAAAAGTCAAAGTCTGTCGTAAAAATCAGGTTGAAGAAGAATCTCAAGATGACGAAACTGATGATAAAAAATAGTATCAAAAAGATTGCAAATTTTTTTACTTGCAATCTTTTTCTTGCTTCCAAAAAAAGAACGTGATAAAATAACTAAAAATAAGAAAGGTAAAAATTAATTATGGGAATTGAAAAAACAAAATTAAGCAATGAAAAAATCAAAAACATACTCAAAAAATATTATAATATAGAAGCAAATAATATTTCAAAAATAGAAAGAGGAACATCAAACATCTTCAAAATTGAAGCAACACAGAACAAATACATATTAAAAGAATTTATAAGCAAAAGAAAAAAAGAAACGATTATAAAAGAAATAGAAATAATTAATTTTTTACAAAAAAGAAATATAAATGTACCAATATATATTAAAACAATAGATAATAATTATTATATAGAAAATGAAGATAGAATAATTATAGTCCAAGAATTTATAGATGGTTATACAATAGAAAATAATACAGGAGATTATAATCAAGTAATTGAATGTGCAAATATTTTAGGAAAACTAACAAAAGAATTATCAAAATATCCTGAACTTAGTGAAGAAAATATCATTGAAAAATATTTCTCTAAGAATAGAGTACATACAGCAATTGAAAAAATGGAAGACTTAAAAAATAATCTTAAAAAAGATAATATTTATAAAGAACAAATACAAAAAGATATAAATTATAGAATTAAAATTTTAAAAGAAATGGAAGAAAACTTTGACTTTTCTATAATTCAAAAACTAACAATGTTGAATAGTCACGGGGATTTTTGTTCTCAACAATTAATTTATAGAGATAACAAAGAACCAGTAATTATTGATTTTGAAAAAGCTAAAAAAATGCCAATTGTATGGGAAGTAATAAGATCATATAGTTATATAGACAAAGAATTTAATATAGAACATTTAGTAGATTATTTTAAAGAGTTTATTAAATATATACAACTAAATCAATATGACTTAGAATATGCTTCTTACATCTATTTAATACAATTGGCTGGTAGCACTTATGGATATAAAGAATACAATGAAGATTTTTGTCAAGAAGAACTTTTACAATTTGCATTTTATAGAACTAATTTGTGCAAAATATTATATGAAAATTTAGAAAAAATTAGTTTGAAATTAAAAGATTTGTATAAAGTATAAAACACGTAAACAGACTGAAAATTGACTTTTTAGCCTGTTTATGCTATACTAATTATTGGTGGTGATTTAAATTGGGTGGAGGAGGATATAGTCATAGCTGGGGACTAGGAAGTCGCTCTAGCTATTCTGATTCAGATTATGATTACGATTATAGAATATCTTCTAAACATAGACATATAAGTGGAGCTGGATATTATGATTTTGAATCTAAAAAAGATAATAAGTTAGAAAAACATCAAACAGAAGAACCAAAAACAACAATTGTTGATGAAAGAAGTCAACAACAAGAAATACTACAAGAATTTATTCAAATACAAAAAGAGGTAACTGCGCATACTTTTCAAGAAGCAAGTGGTGAAAAAGTTTTAAAATCAATTAGAAAAGTAATAGAACTTTTAACAAAACTCAACGAAAGAAATAAAGATGTACTAATTAGACCATATAATGAAATAGAACGACTATATCATATAATAAGAACTAATATATTAGAGGAAATTTATGATAGAAGCAAAGGTACTATAAAACCACAATTAACTACTTCTAATTATGAAACAGAAATTTTTATAAAATATTCAAATCTAGTAGTGACAATAAATGATTTATTAAAATATTATGAATTTACACCTAGAATAGCAGAAAACACTGAGAAAAACAAAGAAACAAAGGAAATTACTGTTGAAGAAAATAAATTAACATTTTTTAAAAAAATAGTAAATACTTTAAAAAAGTTATTTAAAGGATTTTTTGGAAGAATATCAACAGAGAATATACCAATTACAGAGACTAAAGAAAATAGAGATAGTTTAGTTAACACTATAAAAAATGATGATATAGAACTAGAATTAGAAAGTCAAATAAAACCAATAAGTGAAATTAAAATAACAGATAAAACATTTATGGATGGTGAAAATGAATTATAAAGAAAGATTAAGTCAAATACAGGAAATAGAGGATATAAACTTAAAAAAACAACTGATTTTTTATTTGCAAACAAGTGCATATACATATTTAGGACCTTATACAGAATTTGTACAAAAATTACCTGATGATTTAAAAAAGTTATGTACGTTGCAAAGGATGCAAACTATACATGCAAAAGAATTTTTTGATAACAAAAATATTAGAAAAGACAAAAATAATGCTAATGGAGATATGACCAAAATACCAGTAGATAGAATGAACAATGAAGAAGATATTTTTCAAACAGCTATTAATATTTTTGCGGAGTTATTAAGAAGAAACAGCAAATATACAGTTAATAGAAAAGCAAAAGATAAAATCAATTTAGTTTGCAGAGGTTATGCATTAATGTTAGCAAGTACATTAAAAGCCAAATTTATTCCTGCTAGAGTCAGAGTCGGTTTTGCAAAGTATCATGAAAAAAACATATATGATGACCAATGGAATGTAGAATATTATGATTTGGAACAAAAAAGATGGATTATGGTTGATGTAACCAGTCTTGGAAGTGAAAATAAAGTAAAAGATTATGCATTAGATATACCCAAGAATCAGTTTATAACTGCCGTAGAAGCATGGAAAAATATAAGAAGCAATAAATTTAAAGAGAAAGAGAAAATAGTAGATACTGGTGGCTATGAAGGAATTAAGGCAGCCTGGTTACAACTGATGAATGATTTTTCTTGTTTAATGAATAATGAAAGATCTTTTCTTTTTCAACCTTCATATATGTATGAATGTAAAGATAATTACTATTATATTAGAGATTTTACTGATAAAGAATTGATAGAACTAGATGAATTAGCTGATTTAATGTTAGAAAATGATAATAATTTAGATAAGTTATATAAATTATATAATAGTGAAACTAAATATAGAAAATTGTTGGGACTATCTACTTGGAATTAGATAGTCTTTATACTTTAAAATAATAAAAACTCTCATACAAAAAAGTATGAGAGTTTTTTGTCGAATAAATTCCACAAATTGGTTTACAAGGTTTAAATTGTATGGTATAGTGTAAGTGACAGAATGGGAGAAAATAGTAATTGTAGCAATTCTGTGGACAATATTTTTGTGATAGGTAATCTGATTAATAATTTATAAAAAGGAGAACTATATTGAATAATTATAAATTTATAATAAAAGAAAGTCCAAAATATATAGATGGAGAAATATTTTACAAGAATAATGAATTTATTTTTGAAAGTAAGGATGGAAATGGCGAATTTTCATTAATGATAGGAAAAGGATATTGTGAATTAAGCATTGCAAAATTTAACTCAAGAATATATTCGTTTGGTGGAGTAAACTTTAAAGAAAATTGGATAAATACAAACTTGAAATTTCCTAATAGTATTAAAGGAGAAATATATGTTGATGGTGATATTTTGAATAATAATGATGGTATATGGTATACAGAAAACTGGAATACATATTATGATGAAAAGAACAACTTTATATGTATAGGTGATTCTAGAGTTAATACAAATAGTAAAGCTGTTGAATTTTGCAAAAATATAGTTGCAGTCATAGAGAAAGATGAACTAAAAGCAATCTGGATAAAAAATATAAAATTTAAATAATAAAAGGAGAGTAGTAATGATAGAAAAAAATGATTGGAGATTACAAGGTCAAGAAGAATACTTAAAAGGAGAAACTTTATATTACAAAAAATATACTAAATATTCAGATGAATGGGAACATGAACATTGTGAATTCTGTGGTGATAAAATAAGTGAGTATGATGGTGACTTGCATGAAGGATATTGTACAAAAGATGAAAAATGTTAAATTATGAATTAATAAAAGAAGAAAAAGTATATTGTGCATATTGCAAATTTATAGAAAAAAATTCCTTAAATAATAAGTATAACAATAAATATGTAAATGAAAGACTTAATAAACTTGAAGCAATATTTGATTTAAAAATAGAAGAACTAGGGGAAGAAATAAATAATGAAGTATGTTCATGCAAATCACCTAGTTGGTATATGTTATATGCCTCATATTTAGAAGGTGAAACGCCTGTAATATGTGGCGATTGTGGGAAATCTGTGCCATTATATAGATTACCTAAAATAATGGGGCAAGAAGAGTATTTCCAAGAACTTAATTGGCAAAGAGATTATCAAAATGTTGATAATTTGTATGTAAGTTGTTTATCAGATAGATTTACATATAGACAGATGAGTAATCCTAATTCACAACTTTCAAAAAAAGGCAGAAAAATTTGCCATGAGTTTGAAAAAAGTACAAATAAGCCATTTTATTATTATCTTGCAAATTTGAAGAAAAATTTGAATAGATGCCCTATTTGTGGAGAAGAATGGCAAAACAGTAATAATTCTAAAACTGTAGATTTCAAATGTGAAAAATGTAGACTTGTAACAGATAAAGAATAATAGGTATAAAACCTAAAAACTCTCATACAATTATAAAAAGTATGGGGGTTTTTATATGATTATTTTAAATAAGAAGAGAATCACAATAATCACATTAAGTGTATTTATATCAGTGTTCGCGTTTATATTTAGTATGGATAAACAAAACACGGTGCCAACAGTATCATTGCCTGTATCAGGAAAAACAATAGTAGTAGATGCAGGACATGGTAAACCAGACGAAGGAGCAGAAAGTAGTACAGGAACAACAGAAGCGGAAACAAATTTAAAAATTGCATTAAAATTACAAAACTTATTAGAACAAAGTGGTTCAACAGTAATACTAACTCGTTCTGATGAAAATGCAATATATGATTATGATTCAAAAACTTTAAGACAGAAAAAAATATCTGATATACACAATAGAGTAAAAATAGGAAACGAAAGTAGTGCAGATATATTTGTATCAATACATCTAAACAAAATACCACAACAACAATATGATGGATGGCAAACATTTTACAATGCACAAAGCAGTGACGGAAAAAAATTAGCAGAATCAATTCAAAAAAATTTAAATGATGCTATTCAAAAAGAAAACAATAGAGTTGCAAAAACTATAGACAATATTTATATAATAAAACATGTTGAGATACCAACTACAATAGTAGAATGTGGATTTTTATCAAATCCTGAAGAAGAAAAACTTTTACTTCAAGATGAGTACCAAGACAAATTAGCTTGGGGAATATATAATGGAATAATAGATTATTTTTATGAATAAAATATTTCAAATTCTTTACATTTCGAAATATTACAAAAATTGCTTTTCCCTTACGGAAATAGCAATTTTTTCTGTAAATTTTCCCAAATAGATTGACTTTTTGACATTTTGAGTGTATTATAGTAGTTGTAAAAACTAGGATTAAAAATAGAAAGAAATTTCATGAAAATATCCTAAGGAGGAATATTATGGGAGAAGTTATAGTTATAACATCAGGAAAGGGTGGAGTTGGTAAAACAACAACAACTGCTAATCTAGGTTCAAGCTTGGCACTAGAAGGAAAAAAAGTAGTTTTAGTAGATACTGACATTGGTTTAAGAAACCTAGATGTAGTTATGGGACTTGAAAATAGAATAGTTTATGACATAGTAGATGTTGTTGAAGGTAAATGTAAATTAAGACAAGCCTTAATAAAAGACAAAAGATTTAAAGAATTATATTTATTACCAGCTGCACAAACAAGAGATAAAAGTGCAGTAAATGAAGAACAAATGAGAGAATTAACAAGTAAATTAAAAGAAGAATTTGACTATATACTTATTGATTGCCCTGCAGGAATAGAACAAGGATTTAAAAATGCAATAGCAGGAGCAAACCGTGCCATAGTAGTAACAACAGCCGAAATATCTTCAATTAGGGATGCCGATAGAATTATCGGATTATTAGAAGCGTCTGAAATAAAAAATCCAGAATTAGTTATAAATAGGATTAGACCTAATATGGTTAGAAAAGGAGAAATGATGGATGTTGATGACATTGTAGACTTGTTATCAATAGACCTTATAGGAGTTGTTCCAGATGACGAATATATTATAACACAAACAAATAAAGGAGAACCTGTAATACAAAACAGAAAAGCTCCATCCGGAAAAGCATATTTAGAAATAGCAAAAAGAGTATTAGGAGAGAATATAGAAGTTACAATCCCTGGTAGAGAAAAAGGATTTTTTGCTAAACTAAAAAACATATTTAAAAAATAAACAAAAGTTGGAGGGTAATAGATAATGTTTGAAAGCATAATGAATTTTTTTAGAAAAATGGCAAAGAAAGAAGACCAAACATTAAAATCTAAAGATGCGGCCAAAGAAAGATTGCACTTAGTATTAATGCAAGATAGAGCTAATGTATCAGCAGACTTTTTAGATTTGATGAAACAAGAAATAATAGAAGTAATAAAAAAATATATAGATATAGATGAAAGTGCAATAGATGTCAGGTTAACAAATAAAGAAAACAATGACGGAACAAATGGTGCACCAGCTTTATACGCAAATATACCTATATTGAATATTAAAGATGAAGCAAGAAAAAACGCTAAAGTACTACAAGCAGAACCTAAAGAGGAAACTTCAAAAAAATCTGAAAAACAACAAGATGCGGATGAAGTAAGCAAAAAAGGAGACAATAAAGATAATAAAAAAGACAACAAAGTAAAAGATGAAAAAGTAGAAGAACCTGAAAAGGTTCAATCTGAAAAAGAAGACAAAAAAGAAGAAGTAGCAGTTGAGAAAAAAGAAGACAAGAAGGAACAAACTAATAAAAAAGAGGGGAAAAAAGAAAAATAATCTTATAAAAGAGTGATTTAATGAATACAAAAAGATTAAGAAAAATAGAATGGTGGATACCATTGTGTGCAATAATACTATCTATAATTGGATTAGTAGCATTGTTTTCAGCATCATATGATGCTGGTTTAGATGAATTTAAAAAACAAGCAGCGTGGTTAGTAGTAAGTATTATTGCAATGTTAATAGTAATGTTTATAGATTATAAAATTTTAGTAAAAATATCACCAGTCCTATATGCAATATCAATTGTTTCACTTATTGCGGTATTATTTACAGAACCAATAAATGGTGCAACAAGTTGGTTTGAAATAGGAGATGGTGCATTTTCATTACAACCAGCAGAAATATCAAAAATATTTATTATTTTATTCCTATCATATGTTATATCTCTAATACAAATAAGAGGAAGAGATGAAATAAATAGATTTTCAAGATTAGCTATTATATTACTTGTAATTGCTGTACCACTAGGATTAATCATTAAGCAACCAGACTATGGAACTGCAATGGCATATGTAGTAGCTATTACTTTAATGATTTTTGTTGCAGGGATAGATAAAAAATATATAATAACAGCAATTGCTATTATTTGTATAAGTTTACCAATAATATATTTGTTCTTCTTGCCAGAACATGCAAAAACCAGAATAGAAACATTTTTTAATCCAGAAGCAGACGCAAGAGGTGCTGGGTATAATGTTTTACAATCTAAATTAGCAATAGGTGCAGGTCAAATTACTGGAATGGGAATTCTTAAAGGTAATCAAACACAATTAGGATATTTATATCCTAAAACTACAGACTTTATTTTCTCTGTTATAGGAGAAGAAATGGGATTTGTAGTTGCTGGTGGAGTAATATTACTAAATGTAGTTATTATAACTAAATCAATTCAAGTTGCCAAAGGAATTAAAGATGAAGCCGGAGCTTATATTGCAACTGGAATTGCAGGAATATTTTTGTTTCACACAGTAGAAAATATTGGTATGACTATGGGATTATTGCCAATAACAGGTGTACCATTGCTGTTTGTAAGTTATGGTGGAACATCAATGCTCACAAGCTTTGTTAGTTTAGGAATTTTGTTAAATATAAGTAGTCAGAGAAAAACAGGAATGTTTAATAAGTAATGATTTTTACATTAATATTTTTTGACAAAACATAGCTAGGGTATAACAATCCTGGTCTTGTCTTTAAAATATTAATGTAAAAATCCTTTAAGTTAAAAAAGGAGAATAATATGTATTTGCATTCATTGAAGATAGGAAATGTAGAATTAAAGAATAATTTAATATTAGCTCCAATGGCAGGTGTAACAGACCTGCCTTTTAGAATTATTGTAGAAAAATATGAACCAGGACTTGTTTGTACAGAAATGGTAAGTGCAAAAGCTTTATTCTATGGAGATGAAAAAACTAAAAAACTATTAAACACTAATGGAGAAAAAAGACCGATAAGTATGCAAATTTTTGGAAGTGATGCAGAAACAATGGGATTTGCTTCAAAGTATGTTAGTGAAATCGCTGATATTGTTGATATTAATATGGGATGTCCTGCTCCTAAAGTGGTTAAAAATGGTGATGGTAGTAAATTATTGTTAGATTTAAATAAAGTAGAAGAAATTATTAGAACGGTTGTAAAAAATTCTAAAGTTCCAGTAACTGTTAAATTTAGAAAAGGATGGGATGCTCAAAATATCGTTGCATGTGATGTAGCTCAGATTGCTGAAAAATCTGGAGCATCAGCCATAACAATACATGGAAGAACAAGAGATGAGTTTTATACAGGAAAAGCGGATTTAGATATAATAAAAAAAGTAAAAGAAGCAGTTAAGATACCGGTTATTGGAAATGGTGATGTTGTAGATGAAGAATCAGCAAAGTATATGTTTGAATATACTGGTGTTGATGGAATAATGATTGGAAGAGGTGCAATGGGAGAACCATGGATTTTTAAACAAATACATCATTATTTAAAAACAGGTGAAAAACTTCCACAACCAACACCAAAAGAAAAAGGAGAAATAATAAAAGAACACATAAAACTTGCAATTAAAGAAAAAGGTGAAGTTGTTGCAATAAACGAAATGAGAAAACATATTGCATGTTATACAAAAAATATGAAAGATGCTAGTTCATTTAGAAATGAAATCAATCATATTAATGATAAAGATGAATTATTGAAAAGAATTGATGAATATTTTTTGTAATATTTTTAGTAAAAAACTAATAGATATCTACAAAGGAGGAGCTTAATGAAAAAGAAATATTGGTTTATTTTACTAATCATATTAATTTTAATTTTGGGAGGAGTATTTTTTTATAAAAATAATGTTAAAAATTCTAAAATTGGGAACAATAAAAATAGTCAAGAAATCGTAGATAATTTTTTAAACCTTAGTTCATATGAAGTGCAAGTAACAGTTAATGTAACAAGTAATAAAAATTCAAATAAATATATATTAAAACAAACATTTAACAGTCCCAATATTAGTACACAAGAAGTAATAGAACCTAGTAATATAGCAGGAGTTAGAATTGAAAATAATGGAACAAATGTAAAAATTGAAAATACTAATTTAAAATTAAGCACATTATTAGAAAACTATAATTATTTAGGAAATAATTGCTTAGATTTAAGTAGTTTTATTGAAGATTATAAGAAAAATGAAGATTCAATTTTTGAAGAAAATGATGAAGAAATAATATTAAAAACAAACAGTAACGCAGATAATAATTATATACAAGAAAAAACATTACATATAAGTAAACAAACATATAACCCAACAGAAATGGAAATCAAGGACAATAAACAAAATACTACAATTTACATATTATATAATGAGGTAAAGCTAAATAGTATATAGTAATATAAGTGCTTTTTCCGAAATTATATATGTAATAGACTATTAACTTTACTTCAACTAAGTTTAAAATATACGAATATATAGACTTAAAATATACTAATTTTAGGAGTGAAGAAAATGGTAGTAAAAAGAGGAGATATGTTCTATGCAGATTTAAGTCCAGTTGTGGGTTCAGAACAGGGAGGAGTTAGACCTGTTTTAATAATACAAAATGATTTAGGAAATAAATATAGTCCAACTGTAATTGCTGCTGCTATTACCTCTCAGACTAATAAGACTAAATTACCAACACATATAGAATTAGATGAAAATACAAGTGGACTAAAGAGTAATTCTGTTGTTTTAACTGAACAGATTAGAACAATAGATAAAAGTAGATTAAAAGAAAAAATAGGGCATATAGATGATACTCAGATAATGAATAAACTAAATAATGCCCTTGGAGTAAGTTTTGGATTAGAATAAAAAAGAACAGGTACAATTTGTACCTGTTTTCTTTTTGTGCAACAAGAGTGCTGATTTATAGAGAATCAAGATATGGTAAAACTTCACTTAAAATCTTTCCACCAACAGGAGCTGCGACTCCACCACCTTGATGACCTCCTTCACCAGTGGGATTATATAATGTAATTAATATTGCTATTTTTGGATCATCAGTTTCTGCAAGACCACAAAAAGAAGTAACATATTTTCCAGTATTAACTCCATCTTCAGAAGTACCAGTTTTTCCACCAACATTATATCCTACAACTTGAGCATTTTTACCAGTACCTTCAGAAACAACACTATTCATCATACTAAGAACTTTTTCTGCATTCTCTTTTGAAATAATTTGTTCTCCTGTTTCTACAGGTATTTCAGTAACTTCCCCAGTAGTAGTATCTGTAATACTTTTTACAATTCTAGGCTTAATATAAATGCCATCATTTGCAATAGAAGATACAGCAGTAATCATCTGCAAAGGTGTAATTTCAAATCTTTGACCAAAACTTATTGTTGCAAGTTCAACTGGTCCAGCCTTTTCTTCTTTTACAAATATACTGTTTGCTTCACCAGGAAGCATAATTCCAGTTTTAGAAAATAAACCAAATTTTCTTAAATATTCATAATATTTTGTAACACCAATTTTTTGACCTAGTCCAATAAAAACAGGATTACAAGAATTCATAAGACCTTGTCTTAAGCTTTCTGAACCATGAGGTCTATAATATCTCCAACATTTTATTCTAGTGCCTGCAACTTCAATTCCACCTGTGCATGTAAACTCTCCTTCATTATCTGTGTCTGTTATACCTTCTTCTAAAGCTGCAGAAGCTGTAATCAATTTAAAAACAGAACCTGGCTCATATGTATCAGATATAGCTTTATTTCTCCATAATCCTTGTAAAGTTTCTGTTCTTTCTTTTTGTTCCATAGTATCCCAAGAAGCTTTTAATTCATCAGAATATGGTTCAAAAGGAGTGTTAAGGTTGTAACTTGGATATGTTGCCATTGCAAGAATATCTCCGTTTTTTGGATTCATTGCAATAATACTTCCACCATCTGTACATACATTATCTATACATGCTTCTTCTAAATATTTTTCAACAATAGATTGAATTGTCATATCAATTGTTAAAGTTAAGCTATTACCATCTACTGGAGCAACATATTTTTCTTCACCTAAACTTTCTCCTGTAGCATTTGTCTGTCTTTCGATTTTTCCATTAACACCTTTTAAAACTTCATCATATTTTGCTTCAATTCCATCTAAACCTTGATTATCACTTCCACAGAAACCAATTACTTGTGCTGCTAAATCATTATAAGGATAATATCTTTTTGAATCTTCATCAATGTTTATTCCGGCAGAAATTCCGGTATCTTCCATCCATTTTCTGAGCTCATCAGTTTTTTCTTTATCAACTTTTTTTACAATTGTTTCTATAGAACTCTTTTTAGAAACTTTTTTTAACACAGTTTCATAATCTAGTTCAAATATTTCACTAAGAGCTTTAGCAACTTTTTCTTTATTTTCATTTGTTATATTTGTAGGATTAACACTTACAGATTCCACACTTGAGCTCATGGCTAAAACATATTTCCCTGTGCTATCATAAATAGTTCCTCTTTTTGCTGTAATACTTCTACTTTGAGCCTGTTGACTGCTTGCCATTTGACTTAATTCAGCTCCCCAAATGAATTGAATATAACTAAGCCTTGCAGTTAATAAAATAAAAATAATAATTGTAATAAATAGTGCATTTCTCATTTTTTTCTTATTAGTTAATGAAATTGGCATATAAATCACCTCTATTAATTTTATGCACTATATTTCAATAATATTGTTTTATGCTTCAATTTTACCACAAGCAATTTTACTACCAGAATTTCCACTAGGTTGACTGGTAAAATCATCTGGCATATCATGTATAATTAGCACTTTTCCTATAATATCATTGATTTTAAATTTATTTACCAAAACACTCATATAAGCATACCCATTGTTCTCAAGTGATATTTTATTTATAAAACTCTTAAATATTGACAATAAATATAAATTTTGATAAAAATAAAAATGAAGATAAAAAGAGAAAGGAAATAAAAATATGAAAAATTTAATTGATATAAAAGATTTATCAATAAATGAAATTGAAGAATTAATAAAAGTAGCTAAAGATATTATGCAAGCACCTGAAAAGTATTATGACAAGTGCAAGCATAAGAAGTTAGCTACTTTATTTTTTGAACCAAGCACAAGAACAAGATTGAGTTTTGAAGCGGCAATGATAGAATTAGGAGGAAATGTTATAGGGTTTTCATCAGCAGATAGTAGTTCTACTTCAAAAGGAGAAAGTGTAGCAGATACAATAAGAGTAGTAGGTTGTTATAGTGATATTATTGCAATGAGGCATCCTAAAGAAGGTGCTCCACTTGTTGCAGCATTTAAATCTACAGCTCCAATTATAAATGCAGGAGATGGAGGACATAATCATCCAACTCAAACATTAACAGATTTATTAACAATTTCTTGTGAAAAAAATAGATTAGATAATTTAACTATTGGTCTATGCGGAGATTTAAAATTTGGAAGAACTGTACATTCATTAATTACAGCAATGTCAAGATATAAGAATATAAAATTTGTATTAATTTCTCCAGAAGAATTAAAAATTCCAGAATATATAAAACAAGAAATTTTAGAGAAAAATAATATAGAATATGTTGAAACAGAAGATATAGAAGAATATATGAGTGAACTTGATATTTTATATATGACTAGAGTACAAAAAGAAAGATTTTTTAATGAAGAAGATTATATTAGATTAAAGGATTACTATATTTTAAATGAAGCAAAACTTGAAAATGCAAAAAAGGATTTGAGTATAATGCACCCACTTCCAAGAGTCAATGAAATAGCAACAGAAGTGGATGATGATCCAAGAGCTTGTTATTTTAGGCAAGCATTATATGGTAAATATATTAGAATGGCATTAATTTTAAAGATGCTAGAAATAGATTGAAAAATCTTTTTTTAAGGGGATAAACTAAATGAAAATAGAAACGAAATTAACATTTAATAATATGAAAAAAAATATAAAAAGAACAATATATACCACAATTTCAATAGCATTGTGTACATTTCTTATAATAACAACAATTTTAGTAGCAACAAGTATAAGTACAGGGTTTCAAGAAAGCATTGCTAGTAAATATAATGATTATCATTTTGTAATAAAAAATATAGATATTGATGATTTTAATAAAATTAAAGATAAAAGTTATATCAGTCAAATTTATTTACAAGAAAATGATGAAGGACAATTATATGAAATAAATAATTTACCAAATTCTTTTCAAATTGATAGTGGTATAAATGTGTATATTAAATATGATAACATCAGAAGAACTTCAGATTATACAAATGATATATTGAAAACACTAAATTATTCAATTATTGATGTACAAAAAAATTGTGAATTAAACACAAAATTACTTAATGCAAGTGGATTAATAGATGTTTCAATTGGTTTAAAGAAATATACTAGTGATGTACCAAATTGCCAAGTTAGATTAAACTTTACATATGTTTTAGATATAATGTTTATTATTATATTATTAGTCTTTTCAATTTTATCAATAATAATATTATATAATGCATTTTTAATAACAATTAATGAAAGAAAAAAAGAATATGCTGTATTAAATAGTGTAGGAGCAACAGAAAGTCAAATATTAAAAATGACTTTTTTAGAGAACATTATTATAGGAATAATGGGAATAATTATAGGATTTTTACTTTCTGTTTTAGGTTCAACTATTATTTTAAGAATGTTAAATAATATATTAGAACCGGCTAACTATCATTTTGGATTAGTATTAGATATCAAATATATGATGTTATCTTTAGTTATAATGATTATTAATATTTATTTAGCATCATTAATTCCAAGTGTAAAAGCAAGTAGCACATCAATTATGCAAGGAATTAAAAATAATAAACAAATAAAGTTCAAAAAAAATAATTCAATTTTTGAAAAAGTGCTTCCTATAGAAGGGAAGATAGCTTTAAAAAATTCAAAAAGAAATAAAAATAAATATAGAATTATAACAATTTTATTTGTAATATGTATGACTTCATATATTACAATGACTACATATATAAATTATGAAAAAGTAGCAGAAGATTTAATGGATGAATATGATATTGATGCTGAAATAGATTTTAGTGGAGACTCAAATCAATATTATAAATCTATACTTGATAATTATGCATCTCTTTCTGGAGAAAAAATTGAATATTTTGAATATAAAAAAATGGGGGTATATGCCTTAGTTGAACCAGAAGATGCTCTTATAGCAAATCGTAGATATGCTGATTCAATGGCTTTCCCTATAGTGATAATTGGATTAGATGATAAAATTTATAATGATTATATAGTTGATTTAAATGCCAATAATGGAGATTATATAATTTATAATAATATTACAGAAAAAGATGGAGAAGGAGAGTTGGTATATAGATATGATAATGTATTTAAGACAAACTATAAATTCAATTTAAAAATAATTTGTAGAAGAATTGGAGAATATGATAAAGAGTCTTATACAGAAGAAAATGAAATAATTGACGATAAAAGTTTAAGAGAAAATTTTGTATTAACTGAAAAACTACCTACAGGATTTAAAGAAATAAAAAATACAGAAGACATAACAATTTTCACAAATATGAACACATTTAATAATATTGATGAAAAGATGGATATTCATTCAAAAGAGCAAAGTCACATAGTTGTATGGTACTATAATAATGAAAGTACTACTGGAGAGTTTCTAAGAATTAAATGTGATAATGTGATTGGTCTTTCAGATTATATAGAAAATCTTAATAAAAAACAGGATAATTACATTCACGCACATTATTATTCTTTGGATAATCAAGAAAAAATAATATACACCAATGTTTTACAACTAATATTACAAACCATTATATCAACAATTATAATTATAGGAATAATAAGTTCTATAAATATAATAAATGCAAGTCTATGTGAAAGAGAAGAAGAATTTAAAACATTATCAAGGCTAGGAGCTACAAATGAAAATATAAATAAAATATTAATATATGAAAATATTTATATATTTATTAAAGCAACAATAATATCAACCATTTTGTCAATTCCCATTATATATTTAATTATAAAATATATGAAAAATGTAATAGTATTAGATAAAATATTAATCCCATATGCTAGTATCGGTTTATTTATTTTATTACTATTAGTAATATCTATGGCTATAGCAATATATTCAACAAAATTTATAAAAGAAGAATAAAAATATAGGAGATAAATTAAAATGAAAATTTTAAAAATAGAAAAATTAAGTAAAATTTATGGTAAAGGTGATGCAAAAGTTATTGCTTTGAATGATATTTCTTTTGAAGTAGAAGAAGGTGAATTTATTGCAATAACAGG
>CALXEV010000019.1 GCA_944387425.1 uncultured Clostridia bacterium | reverse complement strand
CTTTTCTTACATTAAAATATTGTCAAATGCAAATTGTTCCTGCATTTTTCTTAAATATTGTTTTATTGCTCCTGCTCTAACTTCTCCAATTCCCTCAACTTTATCTAAATCTGTTATTTCAGCCACTAATATATGTTGGAATGATTTAAATGATTTTACTAGATTATCTACGATACTGCTTGGCATTCTTGGAACTTTGTTTAAAATCCTATATCCTCGTGGATAAACTGCAAGTTCTTCGAAATTTTCAAAACTATCATAGCCTAAAATTTTTGCGATTGTCTGAGGCTTCATTAACTCTTCATGGTCTAATACCTCTAATTGTTCTAGCACTTCTTCTGGAGGAATTTCTTTTACTAAATAATCTTTTATTAACTGAAGTTCTTCTTTCTCTAGACCTCCTATTAATTCCTCAAGTTGCATGCTTACAAGTCTTCCGTCATCTCCAAGTTCATATATCTTTTTTCTAATTTCATCTACTATTCTCATTACCATTTCAGCTCTTTGTATAACTGTTAAAACATTATCTAGTGTTACAATATCATTAAATTCATATTCATTTAAAATACTTAATTTACTATCATACACTTTTTTATACTTTTCCAATGTTCGAACTGCTTGATTTGCTTGGTTCAAAACTATATCTGTATCTTCTAGAATATATCTATAGTTTTCTTTAAATACTGTTATAATATTTCTCCTTTGAGATATACTTATTACTAATTCACCTGTCTGTTTTGCAGTTCTTTCAGCTGTTCTATGCCTTGTTCCTGTTTCTACTGTTGGAATTTGGTAAGATGGTATTAATTGTGCATTAGCAAATAATATTCTTTTCATATCTCCGCTTAATACTATTGCTCCATCCATTTTTGCTAATTCATATAATTTTGATGAAGAATAATCTTCATTTATTGCAAACCCACCATCTACTAATGTATCTATAACTTCTTGTTTATCTGTTATTAATAATAAAGCTCCTGTTCTCGCTTTTAATATGTTATCTAGTCCTTCTCTTATTGGTGTTCCTGGGGCAATTTTCTTTAGAATTTCCGCAATTGGGTCTTCCTTAATGGTTTTCATCTTATATGTTTTCCCTCCTCGATTACTGCTATTCTATTTTATTCCTAAGTTTCTTAATGCTTCCCCTATGTTTTTCACACCTATTATATCCAATTTATAGTTATCTTTCAAGCTTTTTTTGTTATTTTCTGGTATAATACACTTCTTAAATCCCAATTTTTCGGCTTCTTTCAATCTTTTTTCTATTAAATTTATTCTTCTTACTTCTCCTGTAAGCCCAACTTCGCCCATTACAACTACATTTTGTGGAATTGAAATGTTCTTATATGCTGATGCAACTGTTGATATTATTCCTAAATCAACTGCTGGTTCTGAAAGTTTTAGTCCACCTGCAATGTTTAAATATACATCTTGGCTTCCAAGTGATAGACCTGCTCTTTTTTCTAATACTGCAATTAATACAGCTAACCTATTGTAGTCAAAACCATTTGCAGTTCTTTTTGGCAATCCAAATACTGTTTGTGATGTCAATGCTTGTATTTCAACTAATATTGGTCTTGTTCCTTCTATACTTGCTACAATACATGAACCAGAAGGATTATCTTCTCTTTCAGTTATTAAAATGTCTGAAGGATTTGTTACTTCACACATTCCTTCTTGTTTCATCTCAAACATTCCGATTTCATTTGTTGAACCAAATCTGTTTTTTACTGCTCTTAAAATTCTATATGTATTATATCTTTCTCCTTCAAGATATAATACTGTATCTACCATGTGTTCTAATACTCTTGGTCCAGCTATATTTCCTTCTTTAGTTACATGACCTATAATTACTGTTGTAATTTGCTCAGCTTTACATGTTCTCATAATTTGAGATGTTATTTCTCTTACTTGACTAACACTTCCTGCAGCTGCTGATATTTCGTCTGAGTACATTGTTTGAATTGAATCTATTATTACTAGTTTTGGTTTTATTTCTGTTATTGCTTCTTTTACAATATCTATATCTGTTTCTCCAAGAAATAATAAATCATCATTTTTTACACTTAATCTATCTGCTCTTAATTTTATTTGTTCTGCTGATTCTTCTCCTGATACATATAAAACTTTTCCTTCGCCTTGTACTTTTTCACATAGTTGTAAAATAAGTGTTGATTTTCCTATCCCTGGCTCTCCACCTAATAATATTAGTGATCCTTTAACAAGCCCTCCTCCAAGAACTCTATCTAATTCCATATAACCTGTTGAAGTTCTATCTGATTCCTGTCCTACATAAGTATTTAATGGTTTTGGTGTATTATTGATTTTCTTTTCTGCTTTATTTGTTTCAGTATATTTATCTATTTTCTGTTCATAAAATGTATTCCAGCTGTTACATGCTGGGCATTTTCCTAACCATTTGGGTGATTCATTTCCACATTCACTACATACAAATACTGTTTTTGCCTTTGCCATTTTTTCCTCCTCGTTTTTTCATAGTTTATATATTATCACTATTTTTATTCTTTGTCTACAATATGGTTTTTATTTCCTTTGATTTTACCTTTTTTAGATGTTATCATAAATATATGAGGTGATTGTTTATGCAAAAACTTTTTTCAAGTATTAAAGATTTAGATAAAAATATATTTAAAATAATGAAATATGGTTTTTGGTTTTCTGGTCTTTTAGCAGTTATTGCATCAATTATTTTACTTACATATATTTTTATAGGTACTAATATTCTTTTTCATATTGGCTTTATTTTGTTTCAATCTAGCTTATCTATTGCAGTAGAATTTTTTATTTGTGGTATTGTTGTTGATTTTATTAGAAAACAAGGTATATAAAAATAACTACCAATTATAAAGGTAGTTATTTTTTGCTATTATTATATAATTCATCAGGACAAATATCTGCTCCATTTTCCCATTCGATTGATAATCCTGCTATTTTCACTTTTTTAAAAACTTTTTCATCTTTTAATTCTTTAAATTGCTTAAATTCCAAATATGGTTTTACATCAAAAATTTTTTTCTCTCCATTATTAAAAGTTATTTCTAATAAATAATTATTTAATGGTTTTACATCTATAGCTTTAGGTCTCAACACTAATCACTCCAATCCTTTAATTTTTACTATTTCTCCATCTAATGTCATAGACATTTCATATTCATTATATTTTATATGTATATGTGGTTCATTGTGGTGTCCTCCTATTTCTTTATATAGATAAATAAGAATACCATAAAAATGAGATATTAACGGCATTAAACCTCCTTCATTATAACAATTTAATTATTAATTATCAAGTTGATTTTTTAGAATTAATTTTTTGAATTTAAAATTTATTTGATTAAAACTTAATCCATAAAACTATAGATGTATTTATATACTAACATCTCATACTCTATTTGTCAATACTATTTACAATAATTTTAAAAAGATTTGAATACTAATATATCAATACTTAATAAAATATATAGAACTGAAAAAAGAGAGCTTTTATATTTCAAAACTCTCTATACAATAATTATTTATTTTTTTAATTCTTCAATAAACAACTTATTAAGCATTTGTGGATTTGCTTTTCCTTTAGTTTCTTTCATAGCTTGTCCAACCAAGAATCCAACAGCTCTATCCTTTCCTGCCTTATAGTCTCCTACTGACTGAGGATTAGCTTCGATAATTTTAGCTACAATTTCTTTAATTGCTCCTTCATCTGATATTTGTATCCAACCTTTTTCTTTAATAATATCTTCTGGATCTCTAGGATTTTCAAATAATTCTGCTAAAACTTTTTTTCCAATACTTGAACTAATTGTTCCTTTATCTATTAGCACTACTAATTTTGCTAATTGCTTTGCATCAAAAGGAATTTCAATTGGGTCAATTTCCATTTCATTTAATATTCTAGATATATCTGAAATAATCCAGTTGTTAACAGCTTTATAGTTTCCACTTATTTCTCCAGCTTTTTCAAATAAGTCTGATAAATATTTTGAAGATGTTATTATTCCTGCATCTTTTTCAGATAATTTATATTCATTCAAATATCTTTGTTTTCTACTTTCTGGCATTTCTGGTAAAGTATTTTTGATATTTTCTATATATTCATCAAATAATTTTATCGCAACTAAATCAGGTTCTGGAAAATATCTATAGTCTTGAGCATCTTCTTTATTTCTCATTGGAAATGTCTTTCCAGATACTTCATCCCATCTTAATGTGTCTTGTTCAACAATTCCACCATTATCAAGTATTTCAGCTTGTCTACCAATTTCATAATCAAGAGCTCTTGTAATACTTCTAAAAGAGTTCATGTTTTTCATTTCTGTACGTGTTCCAAATTTCGTAGAACCTTTTGGGCGTAATGATGTGTTAACATCAGCTCTATAAGAACCTTCTTGCATTTTACAATCAGATACTTCTATGTATTCTAGAATTGATTTTAATTTTTTTAAATATGCGTCAACTTCTTCAATTGACCTAAAGTCTGGTTCTGATACAATTTCTATTAATGGAACTCCTGCCCTGTTAAAGTCAATAAGGGCTCCTCCACTTAATTCATCATGGTTTAACTTTCCGGCATCATCTTCTATATGAATTCTAGTTATTCCGATTTTCTTTTTTCCTTGACTTGTTTCTATTTCAATATATCCATGCTCACAAAGTGGTTTATCATATTGAGATATTTGATATGCTCTTGGTGTATCTGGATAAAAATAATTTTTTCTATCATTTTTACTGTCTCTTGATATTTCACAATTTGTTGCAAGTCCAGCTCTTACTGCATATTCTACAACTTTTTCATTTAGTTTTGGTAGTGTTCCTGGCATTGCCATACAAATTGGACAAACTTGTGTGTTTGGCTCTGCTCCAAATTTTGTTGGGCAACTACAAAAAATCTTTGTCTTTGTAGAAAGTTCTGCATGAACTTCTAACCCCATTACTACCTCATAGTCTTCTCTTGCCATTTTTAATGAACCTCCTTATTCTGACTTTTACACTTCTATATCATCTGTATTTATTATTCCATAAGCAATTTTCATTGAAATTATTCTTCTAACTGCTTTATTAATCATATCTTCGTTTATCTTTTTTTCTTGTATAGCTTTTAAAATTTCTTGTTTTTGTGGTACAAAATCTGATGAAATAATCATATCATTTCCAGCAAGTACAGCTTGTACTGCTGCTTCTCCATTTTCAACATATGATTTTACTGCATCCATTGCTAAATCGTCTGTCATAGCTATTCCAGAGAAATTTAAATCTTCTCTTAAAATCTTGTGTACATTTTCTGATAATGATGCTGGTTTATTTTCGTCCATTGATTTTACAATATTATGGCTTACCAATATACATGGTCCACCAGCCTCTATTCCACTTTTAAATGGTAAAAAATCAGTTGTTTCGAATGTTGAATATGGTCTTTCATCTA
This sequence comes from uncultured Clostridia bacterium, assembly GCA_944387425.1. Lineage (GTDB taxonomy): Bacteria > Bacillota > Clostridia > TANB77 > CAG-508 > CAG-269. The sequence continues at coordinate 28,167 of CALXEV010000019.1, read as the reverse complement.
CTGCAATTCCTGTATGTGTATCTTCATTATCACCATATCCAGGGAAATGCTTCATTACAGAAATCATATTATCTTCATTCATTGTTTTTATTAATTCAGAAGTATATGTTGCAGTTTTTTCTGCACCTCTTCCGTATGACCTGTCATAAATAAATGAACTAGATTTTGTAGGTACATCCACAACAGGCGCTAAATTCATATTTAGTCCTATACTTTTTAGTAATTCAGATTTTTCTTTTGAATCTTCTAATATTGCTGGTAATTGTCCTTGTTTCCATATTTCTTGTGGTGATTTAAATTTTGAATTTCTAAATGCTTTGTGTGAACTTACTCTTACAACTGTTCCACCTTCTTCGTCTACTCCGAAAATAAGTTCAATTTTGCTTGCTTCTTGCTCTTCTGTTAATTCTTCTAATATGCTTTCTTTTGTTTCATTATCAAAATCTTTTCCAAATAATATATATCCACCTGGTGTTTCGTTTTTAATTTGTTCTATTACTCCAGAATCTGGGTATCTTACTAAAAACATCTGACCAACTTTTTCTTCAATAGACATATCTTGCATTATCTTTTCTGCGGTTTCATAATATTGTGCAAATAATTCATTTGAAACATCTTCATTTTTTTCTGTATTATCTATTTCTGTATTAGTTGTATTTGTTTCACTTTCAAGTGTAGAAACTGTATTTGAATTGCTATTTGCTATTTTAGTATTTTCATCTTTTGTGTTTTTCACAATGACAATGATTGCAATTACACATAATATTAATAATAAAATTATTAATATCTTATTAGTCATATTTTTCATTTTTCCTCTCCTTGTTCAAGTTGTTTAATTATTTTTTAAAAATAGGTTTGTATTTTTCTCTAAATTTTGTTTCTTGTTCGTATGCATATGCTGTTTTTATAATTGTTTCCTCACAGAATTTGTTTCCTATTATTTGCATACCTATTGGCATACCTTCACTATCAACTCCACATGGAATTGAAATACCTGGTAATCCTGCTATATTTACTGATACTGTACAAATATCTGATAAATACATTTCCATTGGATTATTTGATTTTGAACCTAATTTAAATGCTACTGTAGGAGATGTTGGTGTAACTATTACATCATATTTTTCAAAAGCCTTGTTAAATTTATTCATTACTAATGTACGAACTTGTTGAGCTTTTTTGTAATAAGCATCATAATATCCTGATGATAAAACATATGTACCTAATATTATTCTTCTCTTTACTTCTGCTCCAAAAGCTTCACTTCTTGATTTTTTATAAATTTCTTTAAGTGTTTTTGCTTCTGCTGATCTATATGTATATCTTATTCCATCATATCTCCCTAAATTTGAACTTGCTTCTGCACAAGCAATAATGTAATATGTTGCTAAAGCATGTTTAGCAATATCTAATGAGAATTCTTCTACTTCTGCTCCCATTTCTTTATATTTGCTTATTGCTGTTTCTAAACTTGCTTTTACTTCTTGGTTTATTCCTTCTCCATAAAATTCTTTTGGAACACCAATTTTTAAACCTTTTATATCTTTTTGTAATGCTTGTGTATAGTCTTTGTTTCCAACATCAACTGATGTTGAGTCCATTTCATCATGTCCAGCGATTACATTTAAAAGCATAGCACAGTCTTGAACATCTTTTGTGAATACTCCGACTTGATCAAGTGATGATGCAAATGCTACAACACCATATCTTGAAACTAATCCATAAGTTGGTTTTAGTCCTACTACTCCACAGAAACTAGCAGGTTGACGAATACTTCCTCCTGTATCTGTTCCTAATGCCCATGGCACCATATTAGCTGCTACTGCTGCAGCAGAACCACCTGATGAACCTCCTGGAACTCTTGATAAATCCCATGGATTTTTTGTCTTTTTAAAATAAGAATATTCTGTTGAGCCTCCCATTGCAAATTCATCCATATTTAGTTTTCCTAAATCAATCATGTTTTCTGCATTAATTTTTTTCATAACTGTTGCATCATAAGGAGCTACAAAGTTTTCAAGCATTTTTGATGCACAAGTAGTTTTTACACCTTTTGTACATATTATATCTTTTATTCCTATTGGAATTCCAGCTAATTCTCCTAACTTTTCTCCGTTATCAATTCTTGTTTGAATTTCTTCTGCTTGTTTTTCGCCTTCTTCTGTTAATTCTGTTATAAATGCTTGTACTTCTGGCTCTTTTTCTTTTATTCTCTTAATATATGCTTCATTTATTTGCTTTATATTTAATTCTTTATTTTTGATTTTTTCTTGTAATTCATGTACTGTTAGTTCTGTAATGTCCATATTGAACCTCCTAAAATTAATCTAATACCTTAGGTATTTTAAACATATGATTTGTTTGCTCTGGCGCATTTTGTAATAAGCTATCTATATCTTTAAATAATTTTACTTCATCTTTTCTAAATACATTTTTAGCTTCATTTGCTCCTATTGTTACATCTAATCCATCTACTGGAGCATTGTTTACAATATTTGCAAAATCTAATATTTCTTGTAAATTTTCCATATATTTTTCTATTTCTTCATCTTTTAATTCTAATTGTGCTAGATTTGCTATATGTAATATCTCTTCTTTACTAACTTGCATATCTCTTCCTCCCACGATTTTAATTATGTTCCTATTATATATCGTTTTTGCTGAAAAAACAAGTAATTCAATGTGTTTTGTGAAAAATATTTATTTATTTAAATGTAAAAAATATCGGAATATAATAATTATTTTTTGGCAAAACATATCTAGGGTGTAACAATCCGGGTCTTGCCTTTAAAATAATTATTATATTCCGATTTTTGTACGATAAATTAAAAGTAAAACTTTTTATTCAGCTAAAATAGGTTTTATTTCTTTCTCAATATTTTCTTTCATTATTTCACAGCTATGGTTAAATTTTTGTTGTTCTTCATCATTTAGTTTTAATTCTAGAATTTCTTTTACACCATCTTTATTAAGTATAGCTGGCACACCAATATACATTCCTTCTTGTCCATATTCATTATTTTGATAAGTTGAGACTGTAAGTATTGCATTTTCATCATTTAATATGGCTTTAACCAATCTGTTTAGTGCCATACCTATACCATAATATGTTGCTTTTTTCTTTTCTATTATTTCATATGCTGCTTTCCATACTTCATCATGAATTTTCTTTAAATCTTCCATTGGATGGTTGTTGTCTTTCATAATTTCAATCATTTTTTTGCATCCAACATAACAATGTTCCCATGGAACTAATGAAGAATCGCCATGTTCTCCTAAAATATATGCATGTACATTTTTACTTGATACTTGTAAATATTCTGCGATTAGATATCTTAGACGTGCTGTATCTAAAACTGTTCCAGATCCAATTACTCTTGATTTTGGCATTCCAGACACTTCTGCAACAACATATGTCATTAAATCTACAGGGTTACTTGCTACTATAAAAATACCTTTAAAACCGTTGTTCATAACATTTTGAGTTATTTCTTTCATTATTTTTGCATTAGCAACTGCTAACTCTAATCTTGATTGACCTGGCTTTTGACTTAATCCTGCTGTAATTACTACAATATTTGCATCTTTGCATTCGTCATAATCTCCAGCTTTTATATCCATTTTGTGTGGTGCATATGGAAGTCCATGTGATAAATCCATTTCCTCACCTATTGTTTTATCTTTGTTAACATCTATTAATACTAGTTCATCTACTCCACCTTGATTTAATAATGAGTATGCAAAGCTCATTCCTACAAATCCAGCTCCCACTAGTACAACTTTTCTTTTCGTGTTCATAAACCAATTCTTCCTTTCTCTATATTAATCCTAATACCCTTCTAAGCTCTATTAAATCACTGGTATCAACATCTCCGTTATCATTACAATCTGCAATCTCTATTTGTTCTGGTGTAAATTCCATCACCTTTAACAAATATCTTCTTACCATTAATAAATCAATTTCATCTAATACTCCATCAAAATTAACATCAAATTCAACATTACTTTCTTGACCATCTCCAGAAGCTTTAATTTCTGTTACTTTTGCCCCTTCATTTGATATTGCAAATTGTTTTCCATCTGAAAAATCCACAAAAATACCCTCTTGTTCTAGATAATTCGTTTCATTTATTGAAGTAACTGTAAATCCTTGATTTTCAAGTTCTGTTTTTAAATTTGAAGTAGTTAATTCCCCCTGTGCATCTTTTGCCATTGCATTAACGATTGCTATCTGAATTTGTTCTTTTAATTCGGCTTTTTCTGTATTTTCTTTAGCTATTCCAGCATTTTCTACTAGAGAATCTCGTCCTAGTAACATTGCTATTGAAACTGTCGCTAAAATTAGCATTACAACTATTGTTACTACTAATGCTATTAATGTTATACCTTTTTCATTTTTTATAATTCTTTTCATACTTTTGTATCCCTTCTATTCTATTTCTACTTTTGCATCAGTTGGGCATATATTTATAAATGTATTACCATCATTTACATCAATTTCATTTCCATCTAAATCATTATAAATAGTTTGTGCAGTTCTAGATGATTTAGTGCATTTTATTGGTATTGCCTTACCATTTGTAATATAATATCCATCAAATGTTCCTATGTTTGTAAGCCCTTGTCTTCCTTTATTCTCACTATCAGTTAGTGTATAATTATCACACTTTGTTATAATTATATTTTTTGTTGTCACAGGTTCACCTGTTTCATAATCTGTTTGAAGTTTTCCTCTAGCATATCTTGTATATCTTTTTGTTTCTGTATTGTATTCATATTTTACTTTTTGAAGACTAGAATGTGGTATAGTTACAGTTGTTGCATTAACTGGAATTGTTAATTTCTGAGTTTGCTCAGAAGTCACATTTTCTTCAGTAGTAGTTGTTGTCGTTGTTTTATATTTTTCAGATAAGTCAAATTCAGTTCCAACATAATTTAAAATACTTTCTTTATTTGAAGTTGTTAAATATCTTTTTCTTTCAGCAATTTTTAAAATACTTTCTGTACTTGTAAATAAATTATGTGGTGCAGATTTATCTTTTACTCTCCAAAAGTTTGAAGAGCTCTCTTGAATTCCATTAATATTATCTACTCCTAGTTTTGATATATCACTTTGTGCTTGAGGACTCCATCCATGATGAACATAGATAGCATCATTTTCCAAAGCATAATCAAGAAAATAATGTCTTGAACTTCTTACTGGTCCTATTTTGTCTAAGTCTTGTCCCTTGAAGACTGCCATTAATCTAGTTTCTCCACCTTCAACTATAATTTCGTAAACCAAATAAGCTTTTTCTAAATTTGCTTGTGGCCATGCTCCAGTATGATTATCAATCATTACCGCAATTGGTCTATCTGTCCCTTTAAAAATCTCAGGTTCTTTTTGTTTTACAACTAATTCTTCATCACCTTGTCCAGTTTCAATATCTGATTCTGAAGCAGTATTAGATTGTTCACCTTTATTTTGTGTAATTTTGTATATTAGTATACCTCCAGCAATAATTATTAGAACAGATAAAATCGCAAGTAGAATCAATACTCCTTTATTCTTCATTTACCCATTCCTCCTAATTCCAAGTTTATTTAGTACATTTTCTTCTTTTCCTCTCATGATTATTTTATCATTTTCTTCAATATGATCATATCCCATTAAATGATAAAATCCATGTACAAGCATATATGCAAATTCTCTTTCAAAGCTATGACCATATTCAATTGCTTGTCCTTTTACTCTTTCTATTGATATTACAATATCTCCAAGCACATCTTCATGTTCAAAATGATTATTTTTAATCATTTCTTCTAATTCGTTTTTTTCAAACATTGGAAAAGATAATACATCAGTTTCTTTATCAACATTACGATATTCTTTATTAATTTTTCGTATTTTACTTGGTGTTGTTAATGTAATACTAATATATAATTTTGAATTTTCTAATTTTTCTTCTTTAAAACATGTTTCTATTACTTTTTTTATTGTTTTTTCATATTCTGAATTTTCTTCCAAATCTAAATACTCTAATTGATACATATTATTCCCTTCTACTACACTTAAGCAAGTTTTCTAATTCCAACTTCTTCTTTGTTTTTTGTATAATGTTTATTTTGACTTTTTCCTAATCTTATTTCTTTCATTGCACCATAGTCAACAAGTCTTCTCTTATAATATTTTTCTAGTTTTGAATAATCAATTTTTTCTTCTTTAATTTTTTTCAAGTCATCTTTAATAAATAAAATTTCTTTTTGTTTAATATATTCTATAAAATTGGTTGTTTTTAATTTTTCAATATTTTTATATTGAGTATAAAGTTCTTTAAAATCTTCTCGTTCTTTTGTATTGTCCCAATATACTTTGGTTGATAATAAACGTACATTATAATCTTCTATTAAATTTAATAATAAAGTATATGTTTTTTCTCTTTTAGATGCAATTTTAGTGTCTTGTACTAGACATCTTGCATCTTTTAAAAGTTTTTTATAGCATTGTTCTGCAACAACTAAAGGTAAACTATGAGTAAATAGATTTCTACTTATTCCTAACAAAAGCATATTTTTTTCTATATTGTCTTTTGCATCCAATTTTCCTACTGCAAACTTTTCATATTTTTCATAATCTTTAACTACTTTTTCTAGTTCTGGTTCTTTTATTTTTAATGGTAATATATTTTTTATATAATCTTCTAATGTTTCAAAGATTTTTTCATATACATTGTCATTTGAAGGAGCATATACATTAGTGTTGTCTGCTAATTTTATAGAAAAGCTTTTTAGCAATCCTTTATATAATGTATCTTGTTTTGATGCATAGAATTTTTGATATCTATCTATTAGTTTTTCTTTTCCTGAATTTTGGACATTTTCTTTATCTAACTCTATTAGATATTGTTGTTTTTTGTATTTATATTCAGAATATTCTGCTTCTTTTAATTGAACAATTTTATAATATTGAGATAAAGCTAAACTTTCAACTTGACTTGCTGTATTATTTTTTACTTTTTTATATATTGTATCTAGTACATATTTGTCTAGTGTTTCTAAATATGCTGTATATGCATCTTCATATTTTTTTTCAATTTCATCTTGTTCATCAGATTTTGCACCATCAATCGTTGCTTCAAACGCTTTTAATAAAGCATTTCTTTTTATGCTAATTCTCATTCCATTAATACCTATTTGTGTTGGTATTAATAATTTACTTAATGTATTTGTTAACTTATTAAAAAATGTTTTATCTGTTCCTACAACTCTTAGACTTCTTTCTTCCATAACTACATCCTTTCTAAGTTTTGGGTAGGCAGGTAATATTATTCTTGTATTTCTTCTGTTTGCGGTATTTCCTCTATTTTTTCCTGCGTTCCTATATTTTCAATGACTTCATATGTTACAGTTACTTCAATATAATTTTGTTCTTCTTGTACATTTGTGTCTTTTCCGAAGTATGTTTTTATTACTACCAATTTCTTGCACTAATTCCTCTTCTAATTGTTTTGTTCCAATTTCTATTGCTTCTTCTTTAGTATGTTCAATTGTAATTTCTTCTAATTCTTCATTTGTTGTTTTTATTACGGAAATAGGCAAATATAAGTTTGAAAATATTTTTAACTTTTTATTTTCTTCTATTGTATCACAAATTTCAAATTTTGAAAGAGTTTTATAAAAATTTATTTGAAAATTATTTATTTTTATTCCATATTTCGTTTCTTTATTTCCTGTTTTGACCATTTTCTTTTCTTCATATGGAATTTGAACACTTTTAGTGTATTTAACTATGCCTTCTACTTCTCCTAAACTATGTACATATCTTATTCCTGTATACTTCCCTTCCATTGTTCCACTTATTAATATTTGACCAGTTTTGACTTCATCACCAACATTTACATTAGATGTACCATTTTGTGCAATAATTTTCGTTATAACAGCATCTTTTGTAGATACTATATTACAATATTCTGTTTCATCTATTATTTCTGGAGCTTCTTTTGCTTTTACAACCTTTACTATTGCATTTGTTCCTTTTAATTCAATTCCAATCCATGATATATCACTTCTATTTAATCTGATTTTGTTTGAAATTTCTTCAGTGTCAATTCGTTTTTTATTCATTCCTGTGGATAATCCCGCTTCTTTTATATCTTCTTTTAAACTATTTATTTGTAAATTATCTTCAACTTGAATTTCTATATTCCAAATATAGTTTGAACTAAAGGAGATTGCAAATATAATCATTATTAATGATAATATAAATATTTTTCTTTTCCTATATCTATTTGTAATAAATGGTACACCTTTTCTTTTTAGAATTTTAATTCTACATTTTAGTTTTTTAGCAACCTTTACTGCTCTATAAAAATCTTTAATTCCTATATTTAAATACAGCTTAACTCCTTTTTCTCTTTTTAAATTCCATATTAATATTTTATTTGTTGTACATATGTTTATAAATCTTTCAATATAATATCCTTCTACTGCTATTCTTACATAACCTAATATGTACTTCAGTAGTATTTTTATTAACATATATTCTCCTCTCCCTTAAGTTCTTATATCTTCTTAGTCTTCAATCCTATCTAATTCTATACTTTCAATTTTTCCAGTAATTTTTATATCATCATTTGTCATTTTTTCTAAATTAATATTGTTTCCGTTTATATTGATAACACCAATATATGTACTTATACTTGCAAAACATTCTTCATATTCCAATATTCCTTTATAATTTTCTAATATTATTTCATTAAAGCCTGTTATTGTTATTTTAGGGTTATCAGAATATATTTCTTCTGGTAGTTCAAGCATTTTTTCTATCTTGTTTGTTTTCTTCTTTTTCATAGTTTTCCTCCTTATTCAAATTCGTCTAAACTTTTAAATTCATATCCCTGATTTCTTGCTTCATCTATAATATCTGCTAATATTTCTGAATTTGTTTTAGAATTTGAGTGTAGTAATATTATTTCTCCTGGATGGAAATTATCAACTATTTTCTTTTTTCCTTCTTCTATGGTTGGTTGTTTATTTTCGTCCCAATCACAATATGCAAAACTCCACATTACAGTTTTATATCCTAAATCTTCACACTTTTTTAATGTTCTTTCACTAAATTCACCTTTTGGTGGTCTTATGTATCTCATTTCATAATTATACTTTTCATATACAGCTTGATGAAGTTTCATTACTTCTTGTTCTATTTCTTCATCTGTTATCTCTGGCATGCATTTATGATTTACTGTATGATTTCCAATTGTATGTCCTTCTTCAATCATTCTTTTTACTTGTTCATCTGCAGTATTTAGATAATGTGATGTTATAAAAAATGTTGCACTAACTCCTTTTTCTTTTAAAACATCAAGAATTTTAATAGTATATCCAGCTTCATAGCCAGCATCAAATGTTAAATAAATATTTTTTTTACTATTATTTCCTATACAAAGTCCATTGTATTTCTCCATCAGTTCTTTATTTTTGCTCCCTAAATCAGGTTGTTCATGATTACTGTTTCTTTTTATTCCCCATTCTATTTTTTTATTATCATAACCAGTAACATTTGAACTAGTATAAATAGTATTTTCATTATATTTCTGTATAACAAATACGCAAATAATAATTAAAATGATAATTAACAATAAATATATATATTTTTTATTCATTACTCCTCCTCATATTTTTCTTTTTTTAATTTTATGAAAGAGAAAATAAAATATCACTTAAATTACATTTTTTGGTTTTTAAATTCTGTTCCAATATGCCGCACCCATTCCAATCACTGAGTATAGCAAGACTCATGTATTCAGATAGCGTATTGACTTTTTTTATAATTTGTTTTATATTAATTTATGAATTTTTGTTGATTTTGTAGATTTTTGAGTACTTTTGGAGGTTAAGTATGCTAAAATTCGTAATTTGTGATGATGAAATTTATATGGTTAACAGACTTTCAGCACTATTTGAGAAGTCTTTCATAAAAAATAATTTTAATGCAGAAATAATATTAAAAACAACAGACTACAATGAGCTTATTTCATTTGTGTCTTCTAATAGTGTGGACGTTGTGGTTTTAGATATAGAGTTTAAATCCTCAAAATTAACTGGTCTAGATATTGCAAATCAAATTCGAAAAATAAGCAAAGAATGTTACCTTATATTTATAACTAGTCATTTTGAATATGTTTTAGAAGCATATAAATATACAACTTTTGATTATCTTATAAAAGGATCTGTTAATCTAGAAACAATTACTTCAACGTTAACTAGATTATTTGAAGATGCAACTACAAACAATACTAAATTTTTACAAATCGATACTAAAGGTACTTATATTGATTTAGATACCATTCAATTTATAGAAAAATCAGGAATGAAAATTATATATCATTCTTTTATGAGAGATTATGAAGCATATAGCACATTTAATAAAATATTAGATATATTACCTGAAAATTATGTGCGTTGTCATAAATCTTTTATTGTTAATGTAAAAAATATAGATTACGTTAATTCTGTCGATAATACGATTTTCTTTAAAAATGGAACTTTTTGTTATATAGGACCAAAATATAAAGAAACTTTCATGGAGGTTATTAAATATGCTTCAATTACTCAATAATATTGGGAATTTACTATGTAGTGAAAATGTATTTTTAGTAAATATACTAGTTTTGCCTTTATACCCAGTAGAGTCAATTCTTCTTATGTCATTGTTTTTGGTGATTTTAAATATAAATGCAACCTTAAAACAAAAAATTGCATTTGTCGTTTCAAATACCATTATTAGTATTATAAGTGCAGTTGTTTTATCATCTCCATTTAATGTTTTGTTTAACTATACTTGTATGTTTTTACTAATAAAATTCATTTTTAAACTAAGTCTTTTAAAAAGTTTCTTGTCTTTACTGATATCTATATTTACATTTGGAATGTTAAATATATTAATACAAAATCCATATTTAACAGTTCTAAATATTTCAGCAGATGAATTTATGAGTATACCAATATATAGAGTACCTTATTTAATATTTTTATATTTTATAATTTTTATTATTTATATATTTTTCAAAAAGTTTAAAAAAATCAAGTTCAATCTTGATTTAATAGATATATTAGATAAGAAAACTATTTTTATACTTTGCATTAACTTAATTATTGGTCTTTCAACATTATGTATGCAACTAGTAATAACTTCTTACTATATTGAAATAGTACCAACAATTATGAGTATATTTAATTTTATATTATTAATTTCATTTTTAGGAATTAGCATCTATAGCTTTTCTCGTATGATTAAATTAGCAAGTACAAAAATGGAATTACAAAATGCTGAAGAATATAATAAATCTTTAGAATTTTTATATGATAAAGTTAAAGGTTTTAAACATGATTTTGATAATATAGTTGCATCACTTGATGGATATATAGAAACCAATGATATAGTTGGATTAAAATCCTACTTTACAGAAATGAAAAAAGATTGTCAAATTGCCAATAATTTATCTTTAATAAATCCAAGAACCATAAATAATCCTGGAATATATAGTTTGTTAAATAGTAAATTTCAAAAAGCAACTAATCTTGGTGTTAGACTTGATATTGATTTCTTCATAAAACTTGATGAAGTGCCTATTAATACATATAAATTATCAAGAATTCTTGGGATTTTAGCTGATAATGCTATAGAAGAAGCACAAAAATGTGAGGAAAAGATTGTAAGAATATCTTTAAGAAGAGAAAATAGAAATCATAGAGCTGTCATAACAGTTGAAAATACATATTCTAATAAAAATGTTGATATTAGTGAAATTTTCAAAAAAGGTGTTTCTAGTAAAGAAAATCATTCAGGCATCGGACTTTGGGAAGTTTCAAATTATGTAAAAAGAAGTACAAACTTAGATTTATATACAACTAAAAATGAACAATATTTTAAGCAAGAACTATTTATTTATGATTTAAAAATATAAAATGAGACTTTTTCAAGTCTCATTTTTAATTGAATTGAATTATAATATTTAAGTATTTTTACTTTTCGAATTAGTCTTTTTTTATTAAAGATTTTGGCATCTTTGGTTGATGTCCCCACCAAGCTATTAGACATGTTGTGTTTGTAGCTTTAGCATATTTTTCAGCTATTTTTGCTAAGAATTTCATCATCTCTAATTCCCCCTTCTTAAGTAAAATATATCAATATAAGATTTCTCTTATATTTTCAAAATTAATTGTTTGCATATACTTCATGTCCATATTTATTATTCGTGATTTGGTATGCAACCCTTGTTATGGTTAAAGTTTGTATAAAATCTCCAAATATTATTATAGTTGTTATAACATTGTTTTTTATAGTTATAGCAATTATAAATTCTATCGTTAATATTATATATGAGAAAATTTGCTTTTGTTTTCTTTCTTTTTTTCTCAAGATAGGAACATTTTCAGTATCTGCTGGTGCATATAGTTTAAGCATTGCCATACAAAATATCCAAGCAGAAAATGCTAATATATATTTTGTTGGTTCAAATAATACTACATTTTTACCCAAAAAGGCTGGAACACAATATAAAATTAATGTATATATTATACATCCAATATGTGTTTTCATATGTACTCCACCGGAAACACTTCTATATGGTGCGATAATTAAAATAGAAAGCAATGTTAATTCAAAAATCCCTAAAAAATATGCAATTAGTAATATTATTAAGCCTTTAGGTAATTCACCTATTATATTTTGTAGCCCATACATTATTACTTCTGCTCTCTCGTCATCTATTTCAGGCATTTCTTTTCTAATTTTATTGGTTAGAAACGTACAGATTTTATCTATCACTTTCCCACCTCGCTTTAACTATGTATAATTTATCATAAATTAATACAAATTTTCGTTTTTTTATATAAAAAGTGGGTTTTTGCTTATAAAATCTTATTTTTAAATTTTCATATATGATTTTAGCATTTTCATATAATATTTTTTACATCTTTCAAAATACACCATGTGCCATTACTTTCTGGTAAACATTTAAAAGTCATTTCTTCTTTTGTTATAGGATGTTGGATTGTCAGCTCATATGCCCATAGAGCTATTTGCTTGCCTTTACCTCTTGTTCCATATTTTTGGTCTCCAAAAATACTATGGTTTGCATGTGAAAGTTGAACTCTTATTTGATGATGTCTTCCTGTATGAAGATTTACTTTTACTAATGACAAATTTTTTACTTGATTATATGTAAGAACCTCATAATCCAGTTTAGCTAATTTGGCACCTTTTTTGTCTTTTGAAACTACTTTACTAATATTATTTCTCTCATCTTTATATAAATAATCTTCTAATATTCCTGTTGTTTGTTCAAACTTTCCATCCACAACAGCTAAATATTTTTTCTTAAAAATTTTTTCTCTTACTTGATCACTTAATCTTGAAGCTGATTTAGAAGTTTTGGCAAAAATCATTACTCCTCCAACTGGTCTATCTAGTCTATGAACTAATCCCAAATAAACATTTCCTGGTTTATTGTATTTTTCTTTTAGATATTGTTTTATAATTGTAAGCATATCTATGTCTTCTGTTTTATCTGCTTGTGACGGAATATTAGGTTCTTTTTTTACTACAATAATATGATTATCTTCATATATAACTTCTAAATTTTGCATTTTAACTCTCCCATCTTCCATAAATTCCACAAGGCAATACTAATTTTGAATTTTCCATAGGTAGTCCAACTTCTCCTGATGAAACATTTCCTTTATATTTTTTACTTACAGTTAGATATAAAATGTTTTCTAGAACTTTGCTTGAAATCCCTGTTGTATATGAATTTATTAAGAAAAATAATGGTTGTTCAGAAAGAACTTTTGTGCATAATTCTACTAAATCATATATGTTATTTTCGAATTGCCAAACTTCTCCATTTGCTCCTCTTCCATATGATGGTGGGTCCATAATGATTGCATCATATTTATTCCCTCTACGAATTTCTCTGTTAACAAATTTTACAACATCATCTACAATATATCTTACTGGTCTTTCACTTAAACCTGATGATGTAACATTTTCTTTTGCCCAGCTTACCATTCCTTTTGAACTGTCAACATGGCAAACTGATGCTCCGGCATAACTACAAGCAACAGTTGCTCCTCCTGTATATGCAAATAAATTTAAAACTTTTATTTCTCTTTTTGAATTTTTTATTTTTTGAATCATCCAATCCCAATTAACAGCTTGTTCTGGAAATAGTCCTGTATGTTTGAAGCCCATAGGTTTTATATTAAATGTAAGTTCTTTATATTTTATTTGCCATTGCTCAGGAACTTTTTTATTATATTCCCATGAACCTCCTCCAGTTTTACTTCTATGATATGTTGCATTTACATTTTTCCATTTTTCTGGGAAAGTTTTTTCTTTCCAAATTATTTGTGGGTCTGGTCTTGATAAAATGATATTTCCCCATTTTTCAAGTTTTTGTCCATTTGCCATATCTAATATCTTATAATCTTTCCAATTATTTGCTACATTCATTTCTTCTTATATACTAAATATAGTATTCTCCTTTCATATATATTTACAAAAGACTTTGGACTTACATTTGTTTGCCAAAGTCTTTTGTTTCTATGCTTGCATTATAGCATAATATCATTTTCTTGTAAATACTTTTTGGTTTGCCTATATCCCATCTCATATAACTCATCAGATTTACTAGAATCTAAAAGAGAAACTTTTTTCATATTAATTGTAATTAGATGGTCTATCCCTTCTTTTTCATACATTGCTAATTCTCTTCCTTGTAATTCCATAGCTCTTGATGCAACATCAATAATGTTATTGCAACAATCTTTAGTTTTAAAAATGGTATTAAATGAAACTGCATAAATTTCATCAGCACCTATTTTTTTCAATCCTTTCCAAGGAATATTTTCTCGTGTTCCTCCATCAATTAATTGTATATCCTTATACTCACATGGTGAAAATACTACAGGAAAACTGCAACTTGCTCTAACTGCTGTTCCTATAGGAATATCTGTTATGTATTTAGTATTATCCAAAAGAGTTCCTCTTTTTTCTTTAGATGATGCAATATATACTGTACCTTTTTGTAAATCTACCATTGATATTAATAGTGGCATATCTATTTGAGAAATATTATAAATATTTTTCTTATAACATATTTCATTTATTATTTTTTCAATTACTTTTCCACTATTTAATCCATCAATAATAATTTCACGTTTAAAAATTATTCCTAAAACCAATTTTATAATATTCTTCCATTGAAAATATTTGATTTTAGGAGCAAACTCTTTAAACATTTTCCACATTTCATCACTATTAAATCCAAGAGCATACATTGTAGCTACTATACTTCCAGATGAAGCACCTGATACACAATCAAATTTTAAGTTTTCTTCTTCAAATGCTTTTAATGCTCCTATATGAGCTGCGGCTTTTATTCCTCCGCCTGACAAACATAAACCCTTCATAAAATTACCTCTAATATAGTTTATGTTTTTTTGCGTTTTTGGTTCTTATTAAACTAATATTTTTGCTCCAATCCTAAATAATTCATAAATCATAAAAAAATTAGCACCTGCTAATATAAAAAAAGAAATTAATGCTAAAAAAATACCTTTATGTTTTTTCAAAAATTTCATAAATACCCCCTTAAAAATTTTATATGCTTGTCTATATTAATATATATGTGAGAATTTATGAAATATTCTTTATAAATTTAATTTTCCATCGCAATAAAACACAAAAATACCTCTTTTTTGCAAAGAGGTATTATAATTCTTCTAATATTTTTTGAGCTAGTTTTTCTGTTATTCCACTAACTTTTGTTAATTCTTCTATATTAGAATTACGTATTTTTTCTACACTTCCAAAATGTTTTAAAAGTGCTAATTTTTTTGCTTCTCCAATTCCTTTTATATCATCTAACTCTGACTTAGTAATATCTTCATCTCTTAACTTTCTATGATATGAAATCGCTGTATCATGGACTTCATCTTGAAATTTGGTAATTAGATTTTTTAAATTTTCAGATATATTAAGTTCATTTCTATTTTCATCCATTAATGCTCTAGTTTGATGTTTATCATTTTTTACCATTCCAAATACCGGAATATTTAGTTCATATTTTGCAATTGCTGTTTTAGTTGCTCTTATTTGAGTTATACCACCATCTGCAAATATTACATCTGGTAATCTTCCAAAACCACTTGATGCTGTTCCAATAGAATGCTTTAATCTTCTAGTAATAACTTCTTCCATACATCTAGGGTCATCTTGTCCATATACTGTTTTTATTTTAAATCTTCTAGACATATTTCTTTTTATTACTCCATCTACCATTACACACATTCCTGCAACAATGTATTCTCCTGATATGTTTGATATATCATATGTTTCTATTTTTCTTGGCAATTTTTCTAAATCAAGAACTTCTTTTAGTTCTACTAATATCTCGCTTCTATCTCTTTCTTTGTTTTCTAATGTGATTTTTGCATTATTATCTGCCATTTCTACAAAACGTAGCTTTTCGCCTTTTTTAGGTGTCCTAATTTCTACTTTTCTTCCTGCTTTATTTGTTAGCCATTCTTCGATTGCACTTTTATCTTCCAACTCTTCTCTAACCATGATTTTATTTGGTAAGTTTTGACTATCTATATAATATTGTTTAATAAATCCAGATATTATTTCTTGATCTTCCATTTCTTTTAAGTCAGGGAAAAAGTAATGTTCTCTTCCAACCATTTTACTTCCACGAACAAAAAAGATTTCTACACATACTTCCATATCTGATTTTGCAATTCCTATTACATCAATATTGTTTTCTGATATATTAGAAACTTTTTGTTTTTCATTAACTCTTTGTATCGCAAGCATTCTATCTCTTATATAAGATGCTTTTTCAAAATCCAAATTTTTAGATGCTTCTAGCATTTGTTGTTCTAATTCTTTTAAAACTTTATCTATTTTTCCATCTAGAATATCAATAATTTCATCTATTTGCTTTCTATAATCTTCTTTTGAAATATATCCCATACAAGGACCTAAACATCTATTAATATGATAATTTAAACATGCTCTTGTTTCTGACCTAAAATTTTTACATTGACGTATTTTGTATTTTTGTTTGATAAAATCTAGCATTTCCTTTGCTGCTCCTGGATTTGCATATGGTCCAAAATATTTAGAACCATCATTAACAATTCTTCTTGTAATTACTACATTTGGATAATCAGATTTCACATCTATTTTTATATATGGATATGTTTTATCATCTTTTAATAAAACATTGAATTTAGGTCTATTCTTTTTGATTAGATTACATTCTAAAATCAATGCTTCAGCTTCATTATCTACTACTATATATTCAAAATGGTCTATTAAAGAAACCATTCTTTTTATTCTTTCTGTTTTGTCTGTTTTTCTAAAATATGACCTTACTCTGTTTTTTAGGTTAACTGCTTTACCAACATAAATAATCCTGTCATCAACATCATGCATGATATATACTCCAGGTTTATCTGGTAACATTTTTAATTGTTCTTCTATATTAAACATTTGAACACCTCCTAACCTAATACTCTGTAAATATTATGATACAATATTTTGATGCAATTTGCAAGACTACATTTTAAAAAACTCTTGCCACATTTTCAATTTTGTTGTAATATAATATGGTAAATTGAAATATATAAATTTTTTAGAAAGGAGTTTTACATTTAGCGCCAGAACACTTTATAGTGTTGACGAGGTCTAGAGTTATCGAATTTTCGGCGGATGCTCTAGTGGCTTTAGCTTAAGTCATAGTGTTAATTAAAAATCAATAGTAATATTGTAACAGAGTTTAACATATAAGCTTTAGATATATTTCAATTCCACTATTACATTTAATTTAAGGAGGTTCACTATGTGTGGAATTATTGGATATATAGGCTCAAAAAAAGCTAGCCCTATATTAATTTCAGGTCTATTAAGACTAGAATATCGTGGATATGATTCAGCTGGAATTGCTACAGTTGAAAAAAATGGTTTATCTGTTATGAAAGATAAAGGAAGAGTTAAAAATTTATATAATCTAGAAGGGATAGATGATTTAGAAGGAACAATTGGTATTGCTCATACTAGATGGGCTACTCATGGAAAACCATCTAAAGAAAACTCTCACCCTCATTTAGACAATAGTAAAAACTTTGCTGTTGTTCATAATGGTATCATAGAAAATTATAGTGATTTAAAAGGATTTTTGGAGAAAAACGGATATACTTTTTATTCTCAAACAGATACTGAAGTTATCCCAAATTTAATACATTATTATTACACAAAAGATAAAAACAATGATAAAGATAGAATTTTACGAGCTGTTCAACATACATGCAAAGATTTAAAAGGAAGTTATGCAATTCAAGTAATTTCAAAATATATGCCAGACAATATGATTGTTGTTAGAAAAGACAGCCCTCTTGTAATCGGAAAAGGTGATGGAGAATGTTATATATCTTCTGATATACCTGCAATTTTATCATTTACTAGAGATTTTTATCTTTTAAATGATAATGAATTTGCTGTTCTATCAAGAGATAAAGTAGAATTTTATGATATTGATTTAAACAAAATCAATAAAAATGTTAAAAATATTGAGTGGTCTGCAAGTTCTGCAGATAAAAATGGTTTTGAAGATTATATGTTAAAAGAAATACATGAGCAACCAACTGCTATAAGAGAAACAATCGGTTCTCGCTTACCAGAAAATGAGCCTTGTAATTTCGATGACTTAAACTTTACAAAAGAATTTCTTACAAGTATAAACAAAATATATATTGTAGCTTGCGGAACTGCAATGCATGCAGGACTATCTGGAAAAATAGCTATTGAAAAACTTTGCAAAATTCCTGTAACAGTTGATATTGCTTCAGAATTTAGATATAGAGATCCTATTATAGATAAAAATACTTTGTGTATTTTCATTTCACAATCTGGAGAAACAGCAGATACAATTGCAGCATTAAAATTATCAAAATCAAAAGGTGCTACAACACTTGCAGTTTCTAATGTAATTGGTAGTTCTATTACAAGAGAAGCAGACTATTCTATTTATACACATGCAGGTCCAGAAATAGCTGTTGCTTCAACAAAAGCATATACTTCTCAAATAGTTTTATTAAGTTTATTAGCTATATATTTTGCAGAAATATTAGAAACAACTTCTGTTTTTGAATTAAAAGATTTGAAAAAAGAATTATTAGAGCTTCCAAACAAAATAGAAAATGCTTTAAAAAGCTCAAAGAGAATTCAAGAATTTGCAAAAAATATATATCAAGAAAAAGATGTATTCTTCTTAGGAAGAGGTGTTGATTATAATACAGCATTAGAGGCTTCTTTAAAATTAAAAGAAATTTCTTATATCCATTCAGAAGCATATGCTGCAGGTGAATTAAAACATGGACCAATTGCTTTAATCGAAAATGGAATTACTGTTATAAGTATTATTACTGACCCCAAATTAGTTGAAAAAACAATTAGTAATATTCAAGAAGTTATAACTCGTGGTGCAAAAACATTAGTTATTACAAATCAAGAATTACCTGCTAATAATTTTGATACTATTATTACTGTTCCAGATGTAAATGTTTTATTATCACCTGTATTATCAATCATTCCTTTACAATTACTTTCATACTACATTTCTAAAGAAAAAGGATTAGATGTTGATAAACCAAGAAATCTTGCAAAATCAGTTACAGTTGAATAAAAAAATAAGAGAGTTTCCTAAAATGGGAACTCTCTTTTTATTTTATACCCAATTTTTCAAATAGTCTTCATTAAATTTATATCTAGCAGATGGTCTATATGCTGATTCTTTAACTATTTGGTCTGTCTTTTTAATCATAGGTTCAATTTTCTTTCTAAAATTTGCTGATACTAATTTTTTATCCAAAATTATTTCATAGACTTGTTGTAATTCTGAAATAGTAAATTCGTCTTCTAAAAAACTAAAAGCAATATTTGTGTTATCAATTCTATTCCTTAATCTTTTTAATCCTGTATGAATTATTATTGCATTTAATTCACTGATTTCTGAATCTCCGGATAATCTATTCATATATTCTATACTATCCCTCTCTCTTATTGTATAAGTTTCTATTTTATATTCTATTTTTTTCTTTTCACTTTCTAGAATAACTTTTTGAAAATTTGCATCTTCATCTTCGATTGTTATATCATAAAAACTTAAGTTTTCTACATTTTTTTGAATATTATTTTTGTTTATTATTACTAGATATGTAATTAATATTTCATGAGTTTCATCATAATATTTAGGATCTGCCCAAGTATATAATTGTTCTATATAAAATTTTGAAATCCCAAACATTTCTATTATTTTATTACATGCTGTAAGTTTAGCATCTTCTTTATTATTGATATCAAATGTTGGTAAATTATTGTTTTCATCTAAAACTATTTGTAATTTTTTTTCTCTTAATTTTCTTACATCTTTTCTTTCTTTATTATCTGTGGTAAATATAACCACATTAATTTTGGCATTCATTTTTATTCTTTCCTTTCTACACTTCAAAACAGGTTCTTTTATTTCTATGACATGCTACTCCTTTTTGTTTTACTAAAAATAATAATGTATCTGAGTCACAGTCTAAATAAATTTTTTCTATTTTTTGTATATTACCACTTTTTTCACCTTTTGTCCATAATTGTTTTCTGCTTCTACTATAATATGTTGCTAATTTTAATTCAAATGTCTTTTTTATACTATCTTCATTAGAATAAGCAAGCATTAATACTTCTTTTGTTTCAATATCTTGTACAATTGTTGGAATTAATCCATCTTGTTTTTGAAAATTCATAATTTTTATATAACAATCTACTAAGTTTAATTTTCCTGATGTTATTGCCATTCCAAGAACTTGGTCAAATCCTAGTTCATGTATTGCCTTTATTTCTTCTAATGTTGTTATTCCACCTGCAACCATAATGTCATTTTTAGTTTTTCCAACTAAAGTTTGAAAAAATTGCAAATCTGTCCCTGAATTTAAACCTTCAACATTTACATTAGTAATTAAATATTTTTCACAGTAATTTTCAAGTTCTTGCATTTTTTTGTATATATCTTGGTCTTCTAATTTTTGCCATCCATGTGTTGCTAATTTTCCTTTCTTTGTATCAAGTGCTACTATGACTTTTTCTTTTGGAAGTTGTTCAAGAAATTCTTTAGTTGCTTTTGTTCCTATCATTATTCTCTTAGCACCTGCTTCAATATATTCTTTAGCTAATTCAATATTTCGAATTCCTCCTCCTATGTTACAATCTACTTTTTGACATATTCTTTTTATTAATTCTTTATTATCTCCTTTTCCCATTGCAGAATCAAGGTCTATCACATTTATCTCAGGAAATAATCTATATTGTTCTATCAAATCATCTATATTCTCATTCTCATAAACCTTTTCTTTTCCTTGTTTTAATTGAACGGCTTTTCCTCCCATTATATCAATTGATGGTATTATCATTACTATATCACCTCTTTTAAGTATTCTTTTTCTTTCATTTTTTCTATTTCATGTTGAATTATTTCTTCTACTGTTATTGGTTCTTTTTCTCCTATTTTTGTAATATCTATATCTTTTAAAATTTTAACAATTTCTTTTTCTATATTAAAATATTTATAATTCGAAACAGCAACTATTGTTTTCCAATAAATATATTGTGAAATTTCATTTACTAAAATTTTTCTTTTAGTCATGTCATCATGAAAATGTTTTCCTACTTTTGCTTCTTCGATTTCTTGTTTTTCTTCTTCAATTTTTTTATTGCAAAAATCTATTGCACTTTGTTCTTTTTTTATTAATTCTTGTATTATTCTTTTTGTATTTGACATTTCTTTTGTAATTGAATTATTATCTCGTATATATTCATATATATCTTCTAAATTTCTTAATCGTCTATTAAATTCTTTATAACACTCAAGTACTTCTTCATCACTTTTTAATTGTCTAAATGCATCTTTTGTAAGTGATTTTCCTGTTTGCATATCATTTGCTCTAATGCAATCTTGTGAAATTTCATCTATTACTATTATATCTCCATTTTGAGCAAATCCCATTTCCATTTTCATATCTATTAATTTTATGCTTTTTCTTTCCAAATCTTTTCTTATTATTTCACCTACTTTTGCTAATATTGTTTTAGCTTTTTCAAATTGTTCCTTTGTTAAAAGTTCTAAACCTATAATATAATTTTCATTTAATGTTGGATCATCAACTCCTGCAACTTTTATATCTTGTTTTAAATCAAATTTGTATAATGGCGTTTTAAATTTTTGACCTTCTTTTACTAAACTTGGATATAATCTTACAATACTTCCTGCAGCATAATATCTGCATATAAATTCAATTGGTATTGTTCTTACCTTTTCAACCAATATGCCTTGTTCTCCATCAATCTCTTCAATTTTATTACTTTTTATTTGTGTTTTTATTCCATTTCTTTCTAATAAATTCATAAAATACATATTACTTATTAATCTTTCTTTATCAGTACCTTTTATATTTTCTTCTCTTTTTGAAGTTATTGATCTTAGATGAGGTTTGAAACACATAAAATATGTATTTTCATCTATTTCATATATTTTCTTTGATTTTCCTTCAACTACTATTTTTTTATCCATTTTTCCACTTTTTTCTCCTTTTCTACTTTTTTCTATTTTTTTATACTTTTTTCTACTTGTTTTATACAATCTTCTATTGGCATATTTGTATTTAATTTTATAATTTTTACTAAATTGTGTTTTTCTACAAAATCAATAGCATTCTTATATAAAACATAATATTTTTCTAATGATTTTAGTTCATCAAATTGGTCTTTATCTTGAGTTCTTCTTTCTAATGATATTTGTGGTGGAATATCACAGAAAAACAATATATCTGGTAATGGTTCCCATGTTTTTATTGCTTCTAATATTTTTTCTTCTGGCAATTTTTCATTAATTAAATCTGTCAAAAATGTTAAAATTGACCTATCATATATACTATTTACATTTTCTGGTGCTTTCCAATGATTTTTTCCTATAATTGTTGCCCATTCAAAATATTTACCTGCATTCCATAATGATTTTGCTTGACTTCCTATTGAACCTGAATATGGAGTAATTAATACTGTTGAATTTGAATTTAGTATCGGATTTTGCACTAAATATTTTGCAAGTGTTGATTTTCCAGAACCATCTAATCCGTCAAATGCTATTATTTTTCCTTTTTTCTGTTTTTTAATTAGTCCCAAATCTTCAAACAATGGTATTTTTTCTGCTTTTTTGGTTGCTAATATTGCTCCAAATTTTACAAAAGGTTTATATTCTACTAATCCATTGTCTTCAGCACTTTTTCCTGTTTCTATAACATCAAATATACTATCAGCCCATCCTAGTGTTACTGCCGCTTCTACACTTCCTGAAATTTTTACTATGTTTTCTTGTTTTATTCCTAAATATTCTTTTGCTAGATTAGTATAACTTGTTGCAACTTTTCTTTCTCTAAAATACTGAATTGGCATATTTTTTTGTTCTTTTCTAACCATTAAACTTATTCTGCAATTTTTTTGTTCAAAATATTGTAATGAAATCATTGATTTATGGCCACTTTCTAGCCATTGGTCACTTCCATATATAATCATGTCAAATTCATGTGCATATCTTTTTATATCTTCCCATCTTAATAATGTAACTTCCAAGATGTAATTATCTTTTTCAAATCTATGCACTAATTTTCTTGAATTTTCTATTTTTGGTATTTCTAATTGTTTTAAATATTGTTGTAAAACTGGTAAAAGTTTTCCTTTTCCTGCTCCTAATTTTATTACTGGTTTTTCTCTCATTTTTTATTTTCCTTTCTCTTCAAATAAAATTTTTTCTATTTCTTTTGATAATTTCTCATATTTATTTTTAGTTACTTTTTGTAAATCTTCTTTTGAAATTACAATAACATTTGTAGATTCTGATGTTTTTGAAAATGCCTGACCATTAAACGAATTTCCTATTAATGTTATAAGTGATTTTACCATGTTTTGGGACATCGTAGGGATACATTGTTGTAACACATTATAACTTCCTTGAAATGCATCTAAAACAGCTTCTTCTAAATTCATTTTGTTTCCTATTCCAACTATTCCTATACATTCTTTTTTAGAAAATGGTTCTTTTCCTATAATAATAATATTGTCTAATTTTTTTCTTGGTTTTAATACTTCGACATCTATAATTACTTTACTAGATGCTTCCATAGCTATTCCACTTAATTCACCATATCCCTGCAATCCATGTACATCTCCCAAATATAAACCAGCACCTTCTACATCTACTGGAAGATATATATCTGTTTCTTCCGTGACAAATGGAATATCAAGATTTCCTCCATTTCTTTTTTGTGCATGACCAGTTTTTATATTTTCTATAGTTGGTGAAACTGCAATCATTCCTATCATAGGTTTATATGGTAATTTTATTCCATTAGTATAACTAATTTCTTTTTCAGAACATTTCTCCGAAATAACTGGAATTCTTTCAGCAATTTCAGGATTTTCTAATGGTTCTATCCCTGCAGTTTTAGAAAGGCTTTGAGCCATTTCTTTTACTTCTATTTTATATATATGTACTTTTAATACATCTCCAGGCATTGCTTCTTTTATATAGATTGGCCCTGTTAATGGATGATGATGTGTTTTTCCATCTTTGCAGTTTATTAATGTCATTAACTCATTTAAGTCTTTAAATTTATCTCCATAAGCATTTATAGTATTTATACAAATTTTTTGGTTTGTTTTAACTCTTGCTATAAATTCATTTTCTTTATTTATTTTTGTTTGATAATTGCATTCTATATTAAACATATTGTAATTTTTCAATTCCTTTCTTCTCATCTTTTAGTGGTTGTAATGGTCTTATATCTAAATAAGGTATTAAAATTTTCTTAGGTAAATTTATTATATTCAAAATTGTCATTCCTACTTCTTCTGGCATCAGTTTCCATTCTTCATATATGTTATGGTCTCGATTTTTTATACTTCCTAGTGATAAATATGATACTCTTACATCCTCATATCTTAATTCTTCTCTTAAACACTCTGCCAATCCCCTTAATGCTAATTTAGTTGAGCAATATGCTCCACCTTCTTCAAATGTATATTTTTCTGAATGTGAACCTATTATGATAATATCTCCTTTTGCATTTTTTACATTTTCTATAAATGATTTTAATGTGTAAAATGCTCCATTTAAATTGATGTTTACTGAATCTTCCCAATCTTGTTTCTTCATGTTTTCTATTTTTTCAAATCTTCTTATTCCTGCATTTATTATCAATAAATCTATTTTCTTATTAATCTTTTCTTTAGCTTTTTCAATATTTTCACTATTTGAAATATCACATTTTACTTCAATATAATTTTTTAATTTTTGATTACTTAATGTTCTATTTAATCCTATCACTGTATATCCTTGTTTTAATAGAATATTTCTAATTCCTTCTCCTAGCCCTCTATTACATCCTGTTATTAATGCTGTTTTATTGTTCATTAATATTCCTCCTTTTTACTTATTATAATTTTTATATTAAGTAGCTACAATTGGATTATAATATGCTTTATATTTTTTGTCAATACTTTTTATAAAAAATATAATAAGTTTTTTTATGAAGAGTATAACTGAGCAATTTCAATTTAATGGTGGTTAACGCAAAAAAACACTATAGCAATCAATTTTGCTATAGTGCTTTTTAATTATATAAATATTTTTGTGGATTAATTGCAACTCCATCTACTCTAATTTCTAAATGTAGATGTGGACCTGTTGAATTTCCTGTTGAACCAACTGCTGCAATAACATCTCCAGCTTTTACTTGTTGCCCAACTGTAGCATACAACTTACTACAATGTGCATACCATGTTTCTACTCCATTACCATGGTCTACTTTTATTAGATTTCCATACGAACCATTTCTTTGTGCAAAAGTAACAGTTCCATCTGCAACTACCTTTATATCTGTTCCAGTTGTACAAGCTATATCAGTTCCTGTATGTGCACCTGATCTTATTCTGCTTACCACTCCATATCTTGAAGTTACTCTTCCACTGACAGGTACTACTGCTAATGTTATTCCATTTATTGAAGGAAGTTTGCTTTTTTCTTCTTCTTCAATTAATGCAGTAACTTTTTCTTCAACTTGAGCTTGAGCAACTTGAATTGTTTCTATTGAAACTTCATTTAAGTTTTCTGTGTAGTTTTCACTTATTTTCAAATCTAATGTTATTTCCTCATCTTTATGTTCTTCTTTTATTTGATTTACTGTTTGTTCTGCCTCTTCTAAACTATCTACAAATGTTTGAGTTTCGTTATTTAATATTACAGCATAATATTTATACATTATTTTTGCATCATCTTTTAATGCTAATAATATTTCATCTTCATTTGTTTCTTGTGTTCTGTCTACTAATTTAAATTCATAACTTGGCATATTATCTAATGAAACAAAATAAATATTTTTTCCTTCCATTTCTATTATTTCACTTTGGATTTTATCTTCAAATTCTGTTTCATTATTTACATAACCTATCTTTTCTCCTGATAGAGTTACTTCATATGTTGGTTTGTATTTCAATAAAATAATCGCTATTATAAAACCTAATCCTATTGCCATTATGCTAAAAAATTTACAGCTTTCTTTAGTATAGTATTTAAGTCTATTCTTTAAAATAATATACACACTCCTAACTTTAAGCTACTTTTTAGTTTGTCTAAAAAGGCTGTTTAATTTTAGCGACCAAGCTTAATTATACCATAATTTGGCGCTGTTTGCAAATTTTTATTCCCTCATTTCCCTTTTTGAGGTGTTTTTGACCTTTTTTTCCTTTTAAAATTCATTTGTTCTTTAATATATTGCTCACTTTTCCTCATTTTTATTCATTTTTTCGCTATTTTTCTACACTTGACACTTCAAATAATTTTGAACTATTGCCTTAATTTTAGATATTTGCTAAGTATTGAATAAATGCCAAAAATATGGTATCCTAATATATATTATATAAGAAAGTGGTTTTTTTATGAGAAAAATACAAGTTCCAATTAAATATGATGGAAAAAAGCTTTCAAAATTTGTATTAGATAGTTTTCCAAATTTATCTTATAATACATTTTGCAAGGCTTTACGACAAAAGGATATAAAAATTAATAATGTTAGAACAAATAAAGATTGTATCATTAATGTAAATGATGAAATCTCTATTTATATTGTTGATTCTTTATTGTTTCCTAATATTAACTTAGATATAATTTTTGAAGATGATAATATTTTAGTTATTAATAAACCTGCTAATTTAGAAGTTACAGGTTCAAACAGTTTAACTAGCATTGTTCATGAAAAATATGAAAGTGCTTTTAAGCCTATGCCTTGTCATAGAATAGATAGAAATACTACAGGATTAGTTTTATTTGCAAAAAATGAAGAAGCTCTAAATATTTTGCTTGATAAGTTCAAAAATCATGAAATAAGAAAGTTCTACCATGCTTTAGTATATGGTGTTCCAAAAGAAAAGAATGCTAGACTTGAAGCTTATTTGTTTAAGGATAATAAAAAATCTTGTGTGTATATTTCTAATACTTTTAAAACAGGATATTCAAAAATTATTACTTCATATTCTGTTTTAAAAGTTTTTAATAATAATTCTTCTTTGTTAGAGGTTGAAATTGAGACTGGTAGAACTCACCAAATTAGAGCTCATTTGGCTCATATAGGCTTTCCTATTATTGGTGATGGAAAATATGGTATAAATTCTGTTAATAAGAATTTTGGTTTCAAATATCAACAGCTAACTAGTTTTAAATTGATGTTTGATTTTAAGTCTGATAGTGGTATTTTGAATTATTTGAATGGAAAGTCTTTTATTTTACCTAATAATGTTGTATAATTATTAGAGTTGCGGGTATAGTTTAGTGGTAGAATCTCATGCTTCCGACCTGATGGCGAGGGTTCGATTCCCTCTACCCGCTCCAACGACGTTTCTGTTCGAACTAATAGAACAGAATTGATACAAAATCAATCAGAAAATAAATCTGGTTGATTTTTTTGTTGTCTATAAACAATATAAAAATCATCCAAATGAAAGGATGGTGCAAATAAATGAAG
>CALXEV010000018.1 GCA_944387425.1 uncultured Clostridia bacterium | reverse complement strand
ATATTATACTAGAATTTTGTCTAAAAATAAATTCTATTTTTGTATTCGTACTAGAATTTATTATTTTAATTAAGGTAATAAATAAAATTTATATAAAAAACTGGAAATTATAAAAAGTATATGTTATAATAAATTTGCTTATTTGTAAAGTGCTTTTATTCCTTAAAGGCACTGCTAATCTCTAAATTTTTAACTAAAAAACAGGAGGACCAGCAAATGAAAAGCGAGATTATTTTGAAGTACCGGGAACATGGCAAAGACTACACTGGGCAAATTCCTAGGGACAAATTTTTTGAGCAGATGAAGAAACTTGAAAAAGAACATCCTTACAACAACAGATTTTCAAAAGCATTGGTCAAATTGATTCCCGAAATGGTTTGCATGACCATTGACAATGATTTTAATGAAACACAAGATGTACCGATTGTACAGTATCAACAAAATGAAGGAAAAACAGAAGTATTAAAAATATATAGAACACATAGAATTATTTGGAGCATTTTGCATCAATATTGTGATTCAGCAAAGAATAATTAAGCTTTCAAAAAGAGGTTTGGAATATTCCAAACCTCTTTTTAAATTATTTATTATAATATTTGCAATATTCTTTAACACAGCAATTTTCACAATTTGGTTTACGAGAATCACAAGTATTTCTTCCATGCCATACAAATAAATGATTAATATCTTTTAAATATTCTTTAGGAAAAATTTTTAATAAATCTTGTTCAATTTTTTCTGGTTCTTTTTCATTAGAAAGACCAATCCTATTAGATACTCTTTTAGCATGTGTATCAACAGCAATACCATTTGCAATTCCAAAAGCTTCAAGTAATATAACATTTGCACTTTTTCTACCTACACCAGCTAGGGTTAATAATTCTTCCATAGTATGAGGAACTTCACCATTAAAGTTCTCTATAACTTGTTTTGCACATAGTTTTATATTTTTGGCTTTATTTTTATAAAAACCACATGGATGAATCAAGTCTTCTAATTCTTGTATATCTATATCTACAAAATCTTGAATTGTTTTACACCTTTCAAATAATGCAGGAGTTGTCTTATTTACTCTTGCATCAGTACATTGAGCAGATAACATAACTGCAACAACCATTTGAAATGGTGTTTTAAAATCCAGACTGCATGTGGCGTATGGATATGCTTTCTTTAAAGTTTTAACAAAATTTGTTACGTCTAATTTTTTCATATTAATCTCCATTTAAAAGTAAATCTATAATCTGTGGATAAATTCTAGTTGCATTATTTTTCCAATTATCTGAAATTTGTTTGGCTCTATCTCTAGAACCTGCAAAAGCAGACACTTCAAATATAACATCATTTTTTTCAACAATTTTACATTTTACAGTATAATTGTTTTCATCTCTTGGGATATATTCTGTAACAATAGAAGATTCTTCAGCAATTGTAGAAACTTCTGCTTTAAATACATTATCAGCTTTTAATTTTAAAATACCTGGTAAAAGTGATTTCGTAAGAGATAAGGCATTTTCGCCTTCAGATGTGATTTTTATAAATGTATCTTCGTCTTTTGTAAAGGAACCAATTAAATTTGTATTGATTAAATCAGTAATTAATTCTTGATAATAAAAATAGTTAATATTATTTGTAGAAGAAACTATTTTATATAAGTTATCACTTTTGATGCCATCTGAAAGCTTATTTAATAAATACAAAATTAATACTTTATTTTCGGCTAAATCTTCATTAGGTTGTTTCATAAAAAGCCTCCTTTTCAAATTTCTGAATTTATTATAACATGGAAAACATAATTAGTAAAGAAAAATTTTTAGAAAAGAGTGTCGAAATAAGTCTAAATTGCATATTTTATATTAGCCCTAAAAGAGGGTTCTGTAATAGTACTAACCTCATGAAAGGGATGAATAAATATGCGAGAAATAAAAAAAGGAGTTTTGGTAACAAGAAAGTCACATGGACATGATATATTATTTAAAGTAAAAAAAATCATAAAACTTTCTAATGGTAAAAAATTAGTAATACTTAAAGGTATTAATATTAGAATAGAAGCAGATGCACCAATAGAAGATTTAAAAATTGCAAGTAAAGAAGAACATAATAGATGTGAAAAAGAACTTCAAGAAAGAATAAATAAAAGTTTTATCAAAGAAAAAACTACTTCAAAAAACAATAGAAGTAAAGAGCTTGTTAATACAGGTAGAATTTTGCATTTAGATGGAGATAGAAAATATAGTGAAAAATCATCAATGTATTATAAAAAGATGGGCTTAAATGCAATAGTAAAAAATATTCCAGAATACAAACAACCAAGAGCAGTAAATAGATTATTAGAAATTTATAATCCTGATATATTAATAATAACAGGACATGATGGAATGATAAAAAATGGAGCTAGATATAGAGATGTATTAAATTATAGAAATTCAAGACATTTTATAGAAACAGTAAAAGAAGCGAGAAAATATGATGAAACACATGGAAAAAAATTAGTGATTTTTGCAGGAGCATGCCAGAGTTATTTTGAAGCACTTATGGATGCTGGTGCAAATTTTGCTTCATCACCAGCAAGAATTTTAATTGATTTTTTAGACCCATTAGTTGTTGCAAAAAATGTTGCCATAACTGACAAAAATAAATATATAACAATAGACGATTTTGTTGATGAATTAAGAGATGGAAAAAAAGGAATTAATGGTCTTGGAGCAAGAGGAAAAAAGAATGTAATAATCTTGTAACACAAATGTAATATAAATGTAACAAAGTACACAATATATCCTGAAACTATTGAAAATAGTGAGACACAAGGAAACGACAAAAAGAACTATGCTTTGACAAAATCACCTACAAATGATATACTCAACTCATCTTAAGCAAAGTAGGTGATTCGATGATTTGTAAGACTGATATATCAAGTCTAAAGACAAATATTTTTGACAAAATAGGTCAAAAGATAATCGTGAAAGGTTCATTAGGAAGAAGCAAAGAGTTTGAGAAAGAAGGTACAATAGAAAAGGCTTACCCAAATTTATTTGTGGTGAAATATGAAGAAAACAATAGAACAGCATCATACACATATACAGATGTTTTAACAAGAACAGTTGAAGTAGATGTATTTAATGGTGAAGGATATAGTCCATTAGTACCACCAGTAGTAGTGCAAAGTAAAAAAAGAGTAAAAGAACAGCTATAGCTTGTTCTTTTTTTGTTTTTATATGGTATTTTTAAATAATTTATAGTATAATAAAATTGCAAATAAAAGGAGGTGGTATTAATATGACAATAAGAGAGGCATTAAATAAAGGAACAATCATGTTAAAAAGCAACAACATAGAAAGTCCTAGATTAAAATCAAGGTTATTACTACAATATGTATTAAATAAACCAAGAGAATATTTAATTATTTATGATAAAAAAGAAATCGGTAAAAAAGAACAATGGGAATATTTTGTTAACATAGAAAAGCTAACACAGGGAATTCCTTTACAACATATTACAAATAGGCAAGAATTTATGAAAATGGACTTTTTTGTAGATGAAAATGTATTAATACCAAGACCTGATACAGAGATATTAGTAGAAGAAGTTATAAAAATTGCAGAAAAATTTTCTCATCCTAAAATTTTAGATTTGTGTACAGGAAGTGGAGCAATTGCAATATCTTTATACAAAAATATTCCAGGTT
Source organism: uncultured Clostridia bacterium (assembly GCA_944387425.1). Taxonomy (GTDB): domain Bacteria; phylum Bacillota; class Clostridia; order TANB77; family CAG-508; genus CAG-269. The sequence continues at coordinate 30,575 of CALXEV010000018.1, read as the reverse complement.
CAGACATATATGCAGTTGATATAAGTGAAAAAGCATTAGAAGTAGCAAAAATAAATGCAAAAAGATTAAAAGCAAAAATAAAAATTATTAAATCTAATTTATTTGAAGAACTAAAAAAAGATAAATTTGATATAATAGTTTCAAATCCTCCATATATAAAAAATGAAGATATTCAATATTTAAGTGATGAAGTGAAAAAAGAACCAGAGATAGCTTTAAATGGAGGAATTGATGGATTAGATTTTTATAGAAAAATATCAAAACAAGCAATAGACTATTTAAAACTAGGAAGTTATTTATGTTTTGAAATCGGTTATGACCAAAAGATAGATGTAATTGAAATTATAGAAAATGAAAAGAAATATATAAATACATATTGTAAAAAGGATTTATATGGTAATGATAGAATTATTATAACTCAAGTTGGTTGATGAATTGGAGAGTGATGAAATGTCGTTTTCAACAGAATTAAAAGAAGAACTAAGTAAAATTGAAAATTTACCAAATAAAGATGCAGTAAAATTTGAATTAATTGGTTACCTAATTAGTAGTAATGTAAGTGAATTTAAAAACAAAATAAAATATAAAACAGAAAATGAATATAATATAAATAGATTCTCAAAATTGTTATCAAATTTAGGCATAGAGAATTTTAATATATCTTTGAAAGGAAAATTATTTATTATTACACTTAATAAAAAAGAAATTGAAAATATAAAATTTGATTTCAAAGAATTAAGTCAAGATGAACAAAAATGGCTAATTAGAGGTGCATATATGGGAGCTGGATCAATAAATAATCCAGAGAAAAAATATCATTTAGAGCTTGGTATAAGGAAAAAAGAATATGCTGATGATGTACATGCAATATTAGAAAAGTTAGATGTAAAAAGTAGTATGATAATTAAAAGAAATGAATATGCAATATACATTAAAGATGGGGAAGAAATTTCTAAATTTCTAGCACTTATTAGTGCAAACAGAAGTGTAATCAAATTTGAAGAAATAAGAGTACAAAGATATATGAATAACAAAATAAATAGGATAGTTAATTGTGAAACAGCTAACATGAACAAAACAATTAATGCTTCAATAGAGCAAATCGAAGCAATAAGAAAACTTAAAAAAAGCAATAAATTTAAAACTCTTGATGAACCATTAAAAGAAATTGCTGAAATAAGGCTAAAAAATCCTAATGCAAGTCTTATAGAAATAGGAAAAATGCTAAAAGAACCTATAGGCAAATCTGGTGTAAATTATAGATTAAAAAAATTGGTTGAACTAGGAAAAGAAGAGGAGACAAAATGCAAGATAAAGAAATAGGAATATATGTACATATACCATTTTGCAAGCAAAAATGTTATTATTGCGATTTTGTATCATATTGTACAAAAGATAATTTAATAGAAGATTATGTTAAAGCAGTAGAAAAAGAAATAGAATTAAAAAACATTAAATCTACAATAACTACAATTTATATAGGTGGAGGAACTCCTTCATATATAGATAGTAATTATATAAAAGAAATAGTAAATAAGATTTTTGAAAAAAATGTTTCAAAAGAAGCGGAAATTACTATTGAAGTAAATCCTGGAACTGTGACACTTGAAAAACTTCAAGACTACAAAGATTGCGGAATAAACAGATTAAGTATAGGTTTGCAAAGTACACAAGATGAACTATTGAAAAAAATTGGTAGAATTCATAATTTTGAAGAATTTTTGAATACATATAAAATGGCAAAAAAAATAGGATTTAAAAATATCAATATAGATTTAATGATAGGACTTCCAGGACAACGAATAAGTGATTTAAAAGATAGTTTAGAAAAAGTAGTCAAACTAAAGCCAAAACATATTTCAGTTTATTCTTTAATTGTTGAAGAAGGAACACCAATTTCAGAGAAAATTCAAAAAGGAGAATTAGAACTACCAGATGAAGAAACAGAAAGAAATATGTATTGGTATGTAAAAAACATGTTAGAATTAAATGGATATATACACTATGAAATATCTAATTTTGCTAAGAAAGGATATTATTCAAAACACAATATGAATTGTTGGGAACAAAAAGAATATTTAGGAATTGGTTCTGCAGCACATTCATATAGAGATATAACAAGATACTCTAATACTACAAATGTAGAAGAATATATTAAAAATGTTAAACAAAACAAATTAGAGAGAAATAGAATTATACACGAAATTCAAAAAGAAGATGATACAAAAAAAGAATTTATGCTTTTAGGTTTAAGAAAAATTGAAGGCATAAAGATAAGTGATTTTAAAAATAAATTTGGAGATAATCCAATCTATTTATATAGAACCGAACTAAATAAACTAGTTGAAGAAAAACTTATAATAGTTGATGATGATAATATTAGACTTACAAACAAAGGAATTGATTTAGCTAATTTAGTATGGGAAGAATTTGTTTAAAAAAGTAATTTATATATTCATATGAATTACTTTTTTTAAATTAATAAAAAAGTTAGCAAAAAGACTTGACAAGTGCTAAAAAATGTTATATATTATATAGGAAAATTAGCAATCAAGTAAAAAGAGTGCTAAAAATATTTCTGAAAACCGAAAAGAGGGTGAATAAATTGCTAGACGATAGAAAAAAGAGAGTCTTACAAGCAATTGTTGAAGAATATATAAAAACTGCTGAGCCAGTAAGTTCTAACGCAATTATGAATTTAGAAGGTCTTGAATGTAGTAGTGCAACAATTAGAAATGAAATGGCAGAATTAGAGAAAATGGGATATTTGGAAAAACCACATACATCAGCAGGAAGAGTACCATCTGCAAAAGGTTACAGATATTATGTTGATGAACTATTACAAACAGATAAAATAACATTAGACGAAATAAAATACATTAGTGATAAATTAGAAACAAAAATAAATGAATTAGAAGAAATAACTCAAATAGCTTCAAGCACAATATCAGAAATAACTCATTATACAACAGTATCAATTGGACCTAGTTCAGATATTCAAAAAATCGAAAACATCAAATTTGTGCTATTAAGTTCTAGAATGATGATGGGAGTTATATTAACTGATACAGGATTAGTTAAAGAAACAATAATCAAATTTGATGAAGACATAACAGAAAATCAAGTTCAAACATTAAGCTATATGTTCAATAATAAATTAAAAGGTGAACCAATCACTAAGATTGATAAACCATTAGAAAAATATCTTGTAGAAGAAATGAGATATAGTGTAAATTTGATAAAACCAATAATTGAACAAATGAAAAAGGTAGTTGAAGAGGAAAGCATTCATTTAGAAGGAGCAAATAGACTATTTGAATTACCTGAATTTAATAGTTTAGAGGTAGCAAAAAACTTTGTAAATATATTAGATGAAAAAGAACTAATGGCAGATATGTTAAACACGGGTTTTGCAAAAGACATAAATGTATATATTGGAGAAGAAAATGAGAAAGAAGAACTAAAAGATTTTAGTATAGTTACTTTTAAACACCGAATAGGAAATAAAGATTTGGGAACAATTGGTATTATAGGACCTAAAAGAATGGATTATGCAAAAGTAATATCTGTTATGAAATACATAAGTAAAAAATTAAATAATGAAAACAAGGATGAAGAATAAGAAAGAAGGTATAATATGGAAGAAAACAAGAAAGAAGAAAAAAATCAAAACGAAGAAAAGAAAGAAACAGCTCAAAAAGAAGAGCAAACAGTAGTAGATCCAAAACAACAAGAACTTGATGAATTAAATGATAGATATAAAAGAGTTCTTGCAGAATTTGAAAACTTCAAGAAAAGAAGTGGAAAAGAAAGAGAAACATTATATAATTCTATATTATCAGATTTAATTGGAGGATTTTTACCAATTATGGATAATCTAGAAAATGCATTAAAGGCTGAAACTAAAGATTCAGAATATAAAAAAGGAGTAGAACTTGTACATAAACAATTTAAAGACCTTTTAAAATCAAAAGGAGTAGAAGAAATTCCAGCAGTAGGAGAAACATTTGACCCAACATTACATGAGGCAGTAAGTAGTGTACAAGATGATACAAAAGGTGAAAAAGAAATTGTTCAAGAATATAGAAAAGGCTACAAAATAGGTTCAAAAGTAATTAGACATTCTATGGTAGTTGTAGCAAACTAAAATAGTTATTAATTTTAAAAATATATATTATGGGAAATTAGAAAAACTAATTAATCCCAAAGAAAGGAAAGGGAATTATTATGGGAAAAATAATAGGAATTGATTTAGGAACAACAAATTCATGTGTAGCAGTAATGGAAGGAGGAGAACCAGTAGTTATACCAAATGCAGAAGGAAATAGAACAACACCATCTGTAGTTGCTTTTTCTAAAAATGGAGAAAGACTAGTTGGACAAATTGCAAAACGTCAAGCAGTTACAAATCCAGAAAATACTGTAATTTCAATAAAAAGAAAAATGGGAACAAATGAAAAAGTTGATATTGATGGAGAAAAATTCTCTCCACAAGAAATATCTGCAATGATATTACAAAAATTAAAAACAGATGCAGAAAATTATTTAGGACAAAAAGTTACTCAAGCTGTTATAACAGTACCTGCATACTTCAGTGATAGTCAAAGACAAGCAACAAAAGATGCAGGAAAAATTGCAGGACTTGAAGTTTTAAGAATAATAAACGAACCAACAGCTGCATCACTTGCATATGGAATGGATAAAGAACAAGACCAAAAAATAATGATATATGACTTAGGTGGAGGAACATTCGATGTTTCAATACTAGACATTGGTGACGGAGTATTTGAAGTACTTGCAACAAATGGTAATACACATTTAGGTGGAGATGACTTTGACCAAAAAATTATTGATTATCTAGTATCTGAATTCAAAAAATCAAATGGTATAGATTTATCAACAGATAAAATGGCAATGCAAAGACTAAAAGAAGCTGCTGAAAAAGCAAAAATAGAATTATCAGGTGTACAACAAACACAAATTAATTTACCATTTATTACAGCAGATGCAACAGGACCAAAACATTTAGATGTAACATTAACAAGAGCTAAATTTGAAGAATTAATACATGACTTAGTTGAAGCTACAGCAGGACCTGTAAATCAAGCATTAAAAGATGCAGGATTAACAGCAAATGATATTCATAAAGTATTATTAGTTGGTGGTTCTACAAGAGTTCCAGCTGTTCAAGAAATAGTAAAAAGAATAACAGGAAAAGAGCCAGATAAAGGAATAAACCCTGATGAATGTGTTGCTATTGGTGCAGCAATTCAAGGTGGTGTATTATCTGGAGATGTTAAAGACTTAGTACTACTAGATGTAACACCATTATCTTTAGGTATTGAAACATATGGTGGAGTATTCACAAAATTAATTGAAAGAAATACAACAATACCAACAAAGAAATCACAAATATTCTCAACTGCAGCAGATGGTCAAACAAGTGTAGAAGTACATGTTCTACAAGGTGAAAGAGAAATGGCTGCATATAATAAAACATTAGGAAGATTCCAACTAACAGGAATTCCAGCAGCACCAAGAGGAGTTCCTCAAATAGAAGTAACATTTGATATAGATGCAAATGGTATAGTACATGTATCTGCAAAAGATATGGCTACAGGAAATGAACAAAATGTATCAATTACTGCTTCAACAAACTTAACAGATGAAGACATTGAAAAAGCCGTAAAAGATGCAGAAGCACATGCTGAGGAAGATAAAAAGAAGAAAGAAGAAATTGAAGTTAAAAACAATGCTGAAAGCTTAATATATAATAGTGAAAAAACATTAAATGAATTAGGAGACAAAGTTAGTGGAGAAGAAAAAGCTAAAATTGAAACTGAAATAGAAAACACTAAAAAAGCTCTTGAATCAAATAATACAGAAACAATTAAAGAAGCTACAGAAAAACTTACAAAAGTATTTTATGAAATGTCTGAACAATTATATAAAAATGCAAATCCAAATGCAGGAGCAGATGCTAACGCAACTGATAATGCTGAAAATACTGAAAATAACAACAATGGAAATGACGGAACAGTATATGATGCAGATTATAAAGTTGAAGATGACAACAATAATAAATAGTATAATGCTTAGAATAACAGGCAGGCAATTTTACCTGCCTGTAAAACTGTAAAGATGATATTATAAATTCAATAATAAAAAGAGGTGAAATAAAAAATGGCAAATAAGAGAGATTATTATGAAGTGCTAGGAGTTTCTAAAACAGCAACAGAAGACGAATTGAAAAAAGCATATAGAAAACTAGCCAAAAAATATCATCCAGATGCAAACCCAGATAATAAAGAAGAAGCAGAAGCTAAGTTCAAAGAAGTAAATGAAGCATATGAAGTATTATCAGACCCTAAAAAAAGACAGATGTATGACCAATTTGGTACAACAGATCCTCAAGGATTTGGCGGAGGTGCTGGAGGTCCATTTGGCGGTGGAAATTATTATTCATATACATCATCAGGATTTAATGGGTTTGATGGATTTGCTGATTTTGGTGATTTAGGTGATATATTTTCATCATTTTTTGGTGGAAGCTCAAGAACAAGTTCATCAAGACAACAAGCAAGGGGACCACGTAAAGGTGCAGATTTAAATTTGAGTATGGAGATTAGTTTTGAAGAAGCATTTTTAGGTGTGGAAAAAGAAATATCAATTACAAGACCTGAAACATGTAATATATGTAATGGTACAGGAGCAAGACCTGGTACAACAGTAACTAAATGCCCAACTTGTCACGGAACAGGTACTATAAAACAAGTACAAAATACAATTCTAGGACAAATGCAAACTACTAGAACATGTACTACATGTCATGGAACTGGAGAAGTAATAAAAGAACCTTGTGAAAATTGTAAAGGAAAAGGAACAGTTAGAAAACAAGCAAGAATTAAAGTTAAAATTCCAGCAGGCATAGATGATAAACAAACTGTAGTTTTAAGAGGAGAAGGCGAGCCAGGAGAAAAGGGTGGACCAAAAGGAGATTTATATATTACTGTAAAAGTTAGAAAGAGTTCAGTTTATACTAGACAAGGAACCACTGTATTATGTGAAATACCTATAACAATAACTCAAGCCACTTTAGGAGCAGAACTTAAAATTCCAATGGTAGACGGAAGTGTAGAAAAATTTGTAATTCCAGAAGGAACACAAACAGGAACTAAATTTACTATAAGAGATAGAGGTTTTAAGTCTTTAAATTCTAACTCTAGAGGTAGTTTTGTATTTTCTGTTGTAGTTCAAACTCCAAAAAGATTATCACGCGAGCAAAGAGACTTGCTAGAACAATTAGCTAAAACAATGAATGAGCAACCTCCAGTTAAAAAAAGAGGAATATTCGGATAAAATTTACATAAAGTGTTGAAAATTTTGGGAAAATATAGTATAATATTTAATGATTACTCTAAAATGAGTAAATACTTTATTAGGAGGACTTTAAAATGTGGATTATCTTAGGTGTTGCAGTCTTGCTGTTCTTGGCCAGTTTGGTCGACAACATTCGGAACCGCATCAAACTGAAAAAAACAGAGAAGCAGGTAAATTCTTTAAAAGAAGAAGCTTCGAAGTTCGCTCAAGAACTTCTGAAGCAAAAGGAAGAGTTTGATACGGTTGTTGTGCCTATCGAAGGCCCAACAGAAATCGAATGGCGAAAAGAGGATGTCCAAGTTATTTCGAAAAATGCTTTTGTTGAGGATAATATTATTTATCCCAGCAGAGCAATTACGAAAAATCAACTGATTGTAGTTTATAAGCCGTCATCAGTTGGTGGAGGTGGAGGCATCAAGATTTTTGCCTATGTTGGAAAAATCAATGTAAAAGCTCCGAATGATGATAAAATTACTCCGATAAGTGACATCATGCAGATTGGAGAAGAAGGGGGCTAAAACAAAAGGCAAACTAATTCCACATAACTCCTCTACAACATATAGAATATGTGTTGCAGATACAAACAGAAAAATGGTAGATTAATAAGTCATCTACCATTTTTTCTTTATTAATAAATTCATAAAAACACTTTATTTTTAGATGAAAATATAGTATAATATTATTTGTAAAAAAAGGAAATAATCTATTAAAAAAGTGATTATATATAAATGATTTTAAGAAAGTTTTGATAGGAGATGAAATAAGTGTTTACTGATTATGCAAAAATAATAATTAAATCTGGAAATGGTGGAGATGGTGCTATAACATTTAGAAGAGAAAAATATGTTGCCGCTGGTGGACCAGATGGTGGAGATGGTGGAAAAGGTGGAGACATTTACTTTAGAGTTGATCCAAATGCAAACACATTGATTGATTTTAGATATACCAAAAAATTTAAAGCCCAAAACGGTGAAAATGGTAGTGGTGGAAACAAATATGGTAAATCAGGAGAAGATTTGTACATTGATGTACCAATAGGAACTATTATAAGAGACGCTGAAAGTGGAAAAATAGTTGCAGACTTATCTAAAGACGGACAAGTGGAATTAGTATTAAAAGGCGGAAGAGGAGGAAAAGGAAACTCTCATTTTGCTACAGCTACTAGACAAGTTCCAAGATTTGCACAAGCAGGAGAAGATGGAGAAGAAAAAGAAGTAATATTGGAACTAAAATTACTAGCAGATGTTGGATTATTAGGTTTTCCAAATGTAGGAAAATCTACATTCTTATCTGTTGTAACAGATGCAAAACCTAAAATTGCAAATTATCATTTCACAACAATAGAACCTAATTTAGGTGTTGTAAAAACAGAAAAAGGAGATAGTTTTGTAATTGCAGATATTCCTGGAATAATAGAAGGAGCAAGTGAAGGAATTGGACTTGGAATTCAATTTTTAAGACATGTTGAAAGAACACGTCTATTGTTACATGTAATAGATGTATCAGGAGTAGAAGGTAGAAATCCCGTTCAAGATTTTCACACAATTAATGAGGAATTAAAAAAATATAGTGAAAAACTAAGTCAGAGAAAGCAAATAATTGTTGCAAATAAAATAGACATTATGCAAGATGACACAGGTTATAAAGAACTTGAAAAATTAGCCAAGGAACAAAACATAGAAATCTTTAAAATTTCAGGTGCAACAGGTCAAGGAATCAAAGAATTACTTAATAGAGTATCAGAAGTTTTAAAAACATTACCAAAAGAAGAAATTGTTGATGAAGAAGATAGAGTAGTATATACACTAAATGATGATTCAAATGACTTTACAGTTAGAAAAGAAGATGGAATATTCATAATTGAAGGCAAAGCAATAAATAGATTAATGGGAAGAATAAATATTGATGACAATGAATCAATGTATTATTTTGAAAAAAGCTTAAAACAATTAGGAATTGAAGCAGAATTGAAAAAGCAAGGAATAAAAGAAGGAGACACAGTTAAAGTCTTAAATTGGACATTTGAATGGTATGAGTAAAAAGGAGAAAAAAGATGAAAGAAAAAGAAGTTAGAATACGTTTAGCAGGAATAATACCAATGGGAGAAGGTTTTGCATTAATGCATAGAGTTGGAGTGCAAAATCATCCAATTGGAGAATATTACACATTTCCTGGCGGAGGAAGAGAAGGAGAAGAGACATTAGAAGAAGGAACAATTAGAGAGATAAAAGAAGAATTTGGAATAGATGTAGAAGTAGTGAGGAAATTATACGAACTAGATAATGGTGAAATAAACAAAAAAGAATATTTCTTTTTGTGCAAATATATTGGAGGAAAGTTTGGAACAGGGAATGGTCCAGAATTTTCTGGAAATCTTAAATATGCACATAGAGGAAAATATTTGCCAGAAATCATAAAAAGAGAAAATATAGAAAATATACCATTACTTCCAACTGAAATAAAAGAAAAATTTGTAGAAGATATAAAAAACAATAGAATATAGAAAAATAAAAGGAGGAATTGTAAGTGCAAGAAATCTTAGAAATATTACAAGATGCTCTAATAGATACAGTAAAATTACTTCCGTTTTTATTTCTAACATATTTAATAATGGAATATATAGAACATAAAACAAGTAAAAAAGCTAGAGAAACAATAAAGAAATCTGGAAAATTTGGACCATTAATAGGTGCATTAGTAGGAATTGTTCCACAATGTGGTTTTTCAGTTTCTGCAACAAACTTATATGCTGCAAGAGTAATAACTTTAGGAACATTAATTTCAGTATATTTAGCAACTTCCGATGAAATGTTACCAATTTTAATCACTGAAAAAGTTCCGATAGGAACAATATTAACTATTTTAGCAATTAAATTGGTAATTGGTATAATAGCAGGTTTTGCAATAGATTTTGTAATAAGAAAATTTAAAAAAGAAGAACAAGAGGAAAAAATAGAGGAGCTATGTGAACATGACCATTGCCATTGTGAAAATGGAATAATTGTTTCAGCTATAAAACATACATTAAATATTGCAATTTACATATTAATTATAACTATGGTGATAAATTGGGTTATATCTTTAATTGGAGAAGAAAATATAGCTAATTTTGTAAGCCAAAATGTTGTGTTTGGACCTGTATTAGCTGGAATTGTTGGATTAGTTCCAAATTGTGCATCTTCAGTTATTTTAACACAATTATTTGTTGAAAATGTAATATCTATGGCAGTACTAATTGCAGGATTGCTTGTAAATGCAGGAGTTGGATTATTGGTATTGTTTAGAACAAATAAAAACATAAGAGAAAATTTTAAAATAGTATTTATATTATATTTTATAGGAGTAGCTTCTGGAATAATATTAGAATTATTTCTATAATAAAATTATAAAATTTGGTTAAAAAGCTTGTATTTTTAATGATTTTATAGGATAATATATATGTATGATTTTGAAAATGAAAGGAAGAAATCATGAAAATAATTGATAAATTTTTGAAGAAATTAAATGCAAGTAGAAATACATTTGCAACATATATATTAACAATGATATCAATATACATAGTAGTAGATAGAGTTGTAGAAATGTTATTTATGATATTTACAGGTGTATCAGTATCATATTGGGGACCAATACAATATACTTTAGCATTAGCTTGCCCAGTATTTGCATATCTGTTTTCACCAACATCAGAATTTGCGACATCAAAAAGTACGAAAGTAATGCTATTTTTTACATATGTTATAACACTCTATGTTGTTGCAATTTCAATGTTCACACAGTGGTTAAATAAAGCAGCTTGGCTGTTTCTAATTTCATTACCTGGATATACAGAATTAGTAACAGACTTTTCTGAATTAATTAGACCAGCATTTACGGCACTTTCAATTTATTTACCATTATCAACATTTTATGCATTGATAAAATTCATACGTTTAGGAGTAGGAGATAGTAAAGATCAATCAAGATCAATATGGGATTACAGAGGAATAAGCTTAGCAGATACTAAAACAGGTCATGGACCATTTACATGTGATATGTTTATGTGTAATGATTATGAAACAGGAAAGAAAATGATGTTTACAGAAAAATCTAGATATCAATCTTTACTTGCATGTGGAGGATCAGGAACAGGAAAAACATCACTTATTCTAGAGCCAATGATGGCAAAAGATTTAGAGAAAAAGGCGTTTTATGTAGCAAATGCAAAAGAAATGGGATATACGGCATTAAAAACAGGCATTGCAACACTAAATGCACCTTATGATAATGATTATTTAAATGAAAATTTTGATTTGAAAATGATAAATCCTACATCAGGAAAAGAAGCTGTATACAAAGCTTATATGAGTAAAATGATTATATCATCATTTGATGACGAGTATGTATATAGAAACTTAGGATTAACATCAATAGCACCTGACTTTGAATCTACATCAAGATTAATTAATGTATGTAAGAACTTTCACATAAAATATAATTTAATAGACCCATCAAATCCAAATTCAATAGGATTAAATCCTTTTGTTTATGATGATGCATTAAAAATTGCTATAACAATATCATCAACACTAAAAGGAATGTATGTAAATGCACATCCTGAAATATCAGACACTTATAGAGAAGAATTTATAATTCAAGCAATCGAAAATCTTACATTAATATTAAAAGAAATGTATCCAAGACTAAATGAAGGAAATCTTCCAAACTTAGAAGATATGTTAAAATTACTTACAAATTTCGACCTTGTAGAAAAAATGTGTGAAATAATGAAACAAGATGAGGAATTGGCTGAAAAATATAGTGTTCCATTATTATATTTTAAAAAGAATTTCTATAAAAATAGTAGTGGAAGAAGTGACACAGAAAAATACTTATATTTAGCTGTTTCACAATTGGATAACCTTTTAAGATTACCAGGTGTTAAAACAATATTATGTAATAGAACAAACAATATTGATTTTGATAAAGCATTGAAAAATGGAGAAGTTACATTTGTATGTACACGTAGAGGTGACCTAGGAAGAACGACTCACAAGGCTTTTGGTCTATTCTTTATATTATCAATGCAAGGAGCAGTATTAAGAAGACCTGGAAATGAAAATAGCAGAATTCCACATTTCTTATATATAGACGAATTTCCAGACTTTGTTTGCAAAGACACAGAAGCAATTTTCACATTATATCGTAAGTACAAAGTTGCAACAACAATAACAGCTCAAAACTTAGCACAGTTAGAAGGAAATTGGCCTGAAATGAAATATAAAGATACAATATTATCAAATTGTGCAAGCAAAATCTTTTTAGGAGATGCTACTCCTGATGAATTAGAGTGGTGGTCAAAAGAATTCACTAAGAGAAGAGAATGGGTATACAAAAACAATATGGATATGGGAAAATTGGAGTATGAATCAAAATATTCAGATGTTAAATATGATTGGGCTTCATATTTTGCACCAAATAAACTTGCGACTTTATCATTTAAGATGGCTGCAGTTAAATTAAAGACAGACGGTGGAGGATTTAATGTTGGAGAAGGTAAATTTGATTTTATCGGTGCTAAATACAAAGAAGAACAACCAATGAAATTTTATAATTTCTCTAGATTTACATCAGGTGTTGTAGAAGAAGATACAGGAACTAGCAAAAAGAAATTTGATCCTAAACATATAAATTTTGTGGATGATAGAGATGAAATAAATCCAGTTCAGACAGATGATACTGATGCAACATTTGAATTTGACAATCAAGATGCAATAGTTGTTAATTTTAAAAAGAAAAAAGATAACTAGTTTGACATAAATGTTTATTTGTGATAATATATTAACATAAACCTAAAAAGGTTTAAAAGATTTGAAAGGTGGTGTACTAGCTTATGTCTACCAAAGTTTGCTACTGTTGTGGTGGCTCTGGTGTCGTTGACGAAGGTACTCCTTCTGAGCGGGAATGTCCTTTCTGCTGGGGAATGGGGTATATCTCGTCAGATGATGACGATGATGACGATGATTAAACTAAGCTAAGAACCAAATGTCACTTGAATAAAGTGAGAGAAGAGTGAGAATTACTATATTCTCACTCTTTTCTTATATATTGGAATGTGTCGAAATTTGTCTAACGAAAATTGTTGACAAAATGCAAAAAGTGATAGTATAATATAAGCAAGTTTTTTCTTATTTTTTATTTATTTCAATTATTTTTTCAAACTTTTTAAAATTAATTCTTAATTTAGAAAAAATTTAAAATCTATAATAAGGAGGTGAATATTGTCATGGAAGAAAAAATTAACAAAATTTTTGAGATGATGTGTAGCTTCCAATTAGAAACAACTCGAAACTTTAATAGATTAAGTGATGAAATTAAAGAATGTCGTCTAGAAATACAAAAAAGTAGAGAGATAGAAGATACACATTGGAAAGAAAACTTAAGACGTTGGGAAGAAAATAATAAACGCTGGGAAGAAAACAAAAAACTTTGGGACGAAAATAAAAAGCTTTGGAAAGAAAACCATCTAGAATGGCAAAAATATAGAGAAAATAGAATAAAGGATAAAAAAGACTTGTTAGATATATTACTAAGATATGATATATCAATATCAAAGCAATTAGGAGATCCTAATGCCGAAAAAATGCAAAAGATAATAAATAATTAAAACAATTGATATATTAATATTTGATAGAAAAACTTAGTAGAAAATAAACTTCTAGGATTTTACTTTAAATATTAATATATCATTAATTTTTTATTAAAAAAACGATTGACTAAAAAAGAAAAATGTGGTATAAAAATATAGTGATGTCACACAAATGGCCCGTTGGTCAAGCGGTTAAGACGCCACCCTCTCAAGGTGGAATCATGGGTTCGATTCCCGTACGGGTCACCAAAATTGTAATCATTTAAAAGGGAGTAGTTTTAAATTGTTAATCAACAGTCGCGATATAGAGATATCTGGTTAACAAGCTTAACTCATAAAAAATACAGCTATGCAAGTAAACGAGACTTTTAAAGAAAGAATATAATTGACTTTATATTTTCTCTTTAAAAGTCTTTGTTTTTTTGGAAAAAATAATAAAAATGCCCTAAAAAGGTTACAATAAATCTAAAGAAAGGAAGAGGTATATGAAAAAAAATTGGTTTAATCAAACAGTAAAAGAAGTAGAAAAAGAATTACAAACTGATTTAGAAAAAGGATTAGCAACAGAGAAAGTACAAGAGTACACTCAAAAATTTGGACTAAATGAATTACAAGAAAAAAAGAAAGAATCCATTTTCAAAAAATTTCTAGCACAATTCAAAGACTTCTCAATAATAGTATTAATTATTGCAGCAATAGTTTCTGGAATTGTAGGAGTTGTTGAAGGAGAGGGAGTAACAGATACAATAATCATATTGATAGTTGTATTATTAAATGCAATTATAGGTGTAGCACAAGAGAGTAAAGCAGAAAAATCACTTGAAGCATTAAAAAAATTAAGTGCTCATGCTGCTAAAGTTATTAGAAATGGAAAAGAACAAGTTATACCAGCAAGAGAATTAGTACCTGGAGATATAGTGATTCTAGAAACAGGAGACTATGTATCTGCTGACTTAAGAATAATAGAAGCCATAAACCTTAAATCTCAAGAATCATCTTTAACAGGTGAATCAGTACCAGTAGAAAAAGAAACAGAAAAAATAGATAAAGAAGATATAGGTGTTGGAGACAGAAA
Source organism: uncultured Clostridia bacterium (assembly GCA_944387425.1). GTDB lineage: Bacteria > Bacillota > Clostridia > TANB77 > CAG-508 > CAG-269. Next base: position 15,492 of record CALXEV010000018.1, on the reverse strand, counting down.
AAATATGCTATTTTCATCAAGTTTAATTACATATGGAAGAGGTAAAGCAATTGTAGTAGAAACAGGAATGAATACTGAAGTTGGTAAAATAGCTGATATGTTAAATGAAACAGAGAAACAAGAAACACCATTACAACGTAGATTAAATAGTTTAGGAAAAACTTTAGGAATTGCAGCATTAGCAATATGTGCTGTAATATTTGTAATAGGATTGTTACAAGGAAAACCATTATTAGACATGTTTATGACTGCTGTATCACTAGCAGTAGCAGTAATACCAGAAGGACTAGTAGCTGTATCAACAATAGTTTTAGCAATTGGTGTTCAAAAGATGGTAAAAAAGAATGCTATTGTTAAAAAACTACCAGCAGTTGAAACACTGGGAAGCAGTACAGTTATATGTTCTGATAAAACAGGAACACTAACACAAAACAAGATGACAGTAGAAAAAATATTCTGTAATGATGTAACAGCAGATGTTGCACAAGTAGAAACAACAGAAGACTTCAAAAAATTAGTATATGATTGTATGTTATGTAATGATACAAGAGTTCTTGAAAATAATGAACTTGTTGGTGACCCAACAGAAACAGCATTAGTAGATATGGCATTAAAACAAGATTATACACAAGCTGTATATAGAGAAAATCCAAGAGTAGAAGAAGTGCCTTTTGATTCAGACAGAAAATTAATGACAACAGTAAACGAAAACAATGGAAAATATACAGTATACACAAAAGGTGGAGTAGATGAATTATTAAAAATATGTAATTCATATCTATTAAAAGGAGAAATAAAAACAAATTTAGATGAATATGCAAATTGGATTAGAGAAAACAATGAAAATATGGCAAAAGAAGCATTAAGAGTTTTAGCATTTGCATATAAAGAAATAGACCATATGCCATCAAAAGAAGAAATGAAAACAATTGAAAGTGGTCTAACATTTATTGGTATGGTTGGAATGATAGATCCACCAAGAGAAGAAGCTAAAAAAGCTGTAGAAAAATGTAAAACAGCAGGAATAAAAACTGTTATGATTACAGGAGACCACAAAGTAACAGCTGTAGCTATAGCAAAAAAACTAGGAATATTAGAAAATGAAGATGAAGCACTAACAGGTTTAGAATTAGATAAAATTTCTGATGAAGAATTAGAACAAAATGTAAGAAAATATTCAGTATATGCAAGAGTATCACCTGAACATAAAGTACGTATAGTAAGAGCTTGGCAAAAAAATGGTGAAGTAGTTGCAATGACAGGTGATGGTGTAAACGATAGCCCTGCATTAAAGACATCAGATATAGGATGTGCAATGGGTAAAGTAGGAACAGAAGTAGCAAAAGAAGCAGCAGATGTTATATTAACAGACGATAATTTTGCAACAATTGTATCAGCAGTAGAAGAAGGAAGACGTATATATGATAACATATTAAAAGTAATACAATTCTTAATCTCATGTAATGTTGGTGAAGTAGTAGTATTACTATTAGCAACATTATTTGCACCATTAATAGGAAGTTGGTTTGGAATATCTGATGTAACATTAATACAAGTATTATTACCAATTCATATTTTATGGATAAACTTAGTAACAGATACATTCCCAGCATTAGCATTAGCTTTTGACCCAGCAAACAAAGATATAATGAATAGAAAACCAATTAAAAAAGATGAAGGAATTTTTACAAAAGGACGTACTTTTAGAATAATATATCAAGGTGCTATGATAGGATTACTAACACTTGCAGCATTTATAGTTGGACTAGCAACTCCAGAAGATAAATTACCTACAATGGTAAGATATGAAAATGAAGTAATATCAGTAGATGAAATTGATAACCTAGAGGAAGTATTAGCAAATGGCGGAGAATATGTATCTAAAGAAGAGGTAAAAATAGAGATTGGTCAAACAATGGCATTTATAACATTGGCATTTGCTGAATTAGTACATGTATTTAGTATACGTGATAATAAAAATTCAGTATTTAAGACAGGAGTTTTAGGAAATTCAGTATTAATACTTGCAGTTTTAGCATCAGCATTCTTAATGGGAATAATTCTTGTTGTTCCAGCATTAAGACATGTATTTAGTATACCAGTATTACCAACTGGAAATATGATAGAAACATTATTATTAGTAATAGCACCATTAGTAATAGTAGAAATAATGAAATTATTCAAAATAAATACAGCAAAAGACGAGTAAAAAGAAAAGGGCGCATTTTTATGAATGCACCCTTTATATATTTTATACAAATATCATATATGTTAATAATAACAATACTGCAAAGTTTGTCATATCTTCTGTCATAAAACTTTCGCTTGAGACTTCATCTGTTTTCTCATCAACAATTGTAACATCATAAGCTTTTACATTTTGAAATTTAAAATAAGTTTCAAAACTTCTAGATTCATTATCTCCAACAGTACCAATATCTAAAAATTTAGTACCTAATAAATTTCCAGTAGAAGAATATAAATCAACTTTTAAATATTTACCACTTATATTATTGTCGGTGTTATTTGTAACAACACCATTAATTCTACCATTTACAGATGTTGCTTCTGCTCTAGAAATAGAAATTTGACTAGAAAGTGGGTTTTGAGGTTCAATGTCTTTATATATTGAATTAATTGAAACATTTATTAATATATCTGAAAATACCCAAAACACTATTAATAATATTAGATATTTTGCAAATCTTTTCATTGTATCCATAAATTTTAATATATGATATATTTTATATATCATAATCTCCTTTCCTAAAATCTATTACATTATACCATATTTTACTAAATATTTCAACAAAATTGCAAAAGTCGCTTGCAATAGATAAATTTAAATTACAAAATTTTTAAACAAACTATTGTAAATTTTTTTAAAATATGTTAATATAATATAGTACGATTTAGGGGCATAGTGTTAATGGTAGCACATCGGTCTCCAAAACCGCTTGTCTGGGTTCGAATCCTAGTACCCCTGCCATATTACAAATAAAAAGAAGTTTAGTTTTATTGACTAGACTTCTTTTTCTGTAAGGTGGTGAAAAACATAAATAAAATAATCATAACAATAATCATATTAGTAATAATTATATCAACACTATTTATACCTGTAATTAATTCAGAAGGTTTATATCAAACCAATGAAGAAAAAGAATTAATATTCTATGGAAACTCAAACTTTGCATGGCCAATACCAGGATATACAACAATATCATCATATTTTGGAAAAAGAGAAGCACCAACATCAGGAGCATCAACATATCATAAAGGGGTAGATATACCAGCACCAGAAGGAACAAATTTAATAGCAACATGTGATGGAGAAATAACATTTACAGGATTTTTAGGAGGAGGAGGTTACACAATAACAATTACAAATCCAGAAGGTTTAAAAATTTCATATTGTCATGTATCTCCGACATATATAGTAAAAAAAGGAGATGATATTAAGCAAGGGCAAGTAATAGGACATGTTGGACCCAAATATGTAGATAATGTACCAGGAAACATGTATACAGACTCAACTGGAAGACATACTAATGGAGCAACCACAGGATGTCATTTACATATAGGATTTAGGCTTAATAATGAATATTTAAATCCATTGGAATATTTACAATAGTAAAAAATTGTGTTATTATAATAATATTTGAGAACAATAAATAGGAGATGATTTCATGGCTTTTGACGGAATAGTAACAAATGCAATTGTAAAAGAAATAAAAAATGATTTAATTGGTGGTAAAATAGATAAAATACATCAACCAGATAAAAACACAATAGTTCTAGGAATATATGCACAAGGAAAAAACTTAGCTCTAAACATTTGTATAGATGCTCATAATTGTAGAATAAATCTAACTACAAAATCACGAATAAATCCTTTAGTTGCTCCTAATTTTTGTATGTTACTTAGGAAACACCTAATAGGCGGAAGAATTTCAAATATAAATACACATGGGCTTGAAAGACTTGTAAATATAGAAGTAGAAACTATTAATGAGTTTAATGAAATAGAAATAAAAACACTAATAATAGAACTTATGGGTAAGCACAGTAATATTATATTATTAAACAAAGACAATAAAATAATAGATGCAATTAGACATATAGATTCGCCAAATTCATATAGAGTAATATTACCATCTAGAATGTATTATTTGCCTGAAACTGATAAAATAGACTTTTTAAAACTTAAAAATTTTGAAGAATTCTATTCTGCGATATCTCAAAAAATACCACAAAAAGAATTTGACGAAAACTATTTATCAAAAGTTATTGCTGATACATTCATAGGATTTAGTAAAGGTTTTGTAAAATCAGTAATTCAAAAAAGTCAAATTAAAGATTTATCAAAAAATAGTTTCGAGAAATTATATATTTATATTGAAAATATATTAAATGCACAAAATCTATCATTCGAAAAAATCTATAAAGATGATAAACTTTCAGATTATGTATTAGTCAATAAAGAAAAGAAAGAAAATTATGAGTTAAACTTTTTCATAGATGATTTTTACTTTAATAAAGAAACAGACGAAAGATTTACTAATTATAGAAATACTTTATTAAAAGTGATTTTAGATATGTTAAAGAAATATAATAATAGACTAAAAAGTATTAATTCAAAACTAAATGATTGTCAAGACATGGACAAGTATAAACTATATGGTGAATTAATAACTGCAAATTTATATAGAATAAATAATAAACACCAAGAAAGTATAGAGGTTGAGAATTACTATGATAATAACAATCTAATTAATATACCATTAGATATAAAATATTCTCCAAACGAAAATGCCAAAAGATATTTCAAAAAATACACAAAACTAAAAAATGCTCTTGAAATAGTAACTGAACAGAAAAAAGAAACTGAAACTGAATTAGACTATATTGGTAGTGTAGTTTATGAATTGGAGAATTCTTCAACACTAGAAGAGGTCCAAGAAATTTTTGAAGAAATATCAGAAAACATATTATTTAAAGAAAGACTTAATAAAAAGAAAAAAGCTCAAAAGACGAATAAAAAGAAAAAGACATCATATGCACCATTAAAATTTGATGTAGATGGTTTTGAAGTTTATGTAGGAAGAAATAATAAAGAAAACGATTGGTTAACATTTACATTTGCAAATAAAAATGATACATGGTTTCATACTAAAGACATTCATGGAAGTCATGTAATATTAAAAGCAAATATGGCAGATGTTGATGAGCATACATTAATTGAATGTGCAAGAATTGCAGCACAACATAGTAAAGGTAAGAATTCATCTAATGTACCAGTTGATTATTGTAAAGTACAATATGTAAGAAAACCTAATGGAGCAAAACCAGGAATGGTTATTTTTACAAATAATAAAACTTTAAATGTAACACCTTAAAAATGTTCCCTATTTTGAATCTAGGGAACATTTTTCATCTGGTTCTTGAAATGCTAAATACCAACTCATACCATTATTATTTTGCTCAATATAATTTTCTCTTTCCTGAAGAAGCGGATATGTATTTGGTGGAGGCATGATTACAGGTTGATTAGGAAACCAATTTACTGGAATAGAAGATTTACTACAGTCTGCCATCTGCAATGCTTCAACAATTCGTAAAATTTCTGGAATAAATCTTCCCACATTTAAAGGATAGACTAAAATTACTCTTACAATTCCTTTATCATCAATAATGAATACATTTCTAACAGTTTCTGTTGTACTTACATCATTAGAAATCATTCCATATTTTCTTGCAATAACTCCATTTCTGTCTGCAATTATAGGAAATGGCAATACAATTCCAGTCATATTATAAATACTATGCATCCAAGCTAAATGTGAAGAGTTACTGTCTATACTTAAACCTAAAAGGCATGTATTTAATTGCTCAAAGTATTTATTTGCTTGTGCAAAAGCAATCATTTCAGTAGTGCAGACTGGGGTAAAGTCTCCTGGATGTGAAAATAAGACCAACCATTTTCCTTTATAATCATCAAGACATATAGGACCATATGTAGTTTCTGCTGTAAAGTCTGGGGCATGTTGACCTATTTTTACATTTCCATTCATCATTAATTCATAATCCATAAAAAACTCCTTTCGGTGACATTTGACATTTGTGTCAATTGGGACCGGGTCTTTTTTGACACATGCCAATTGGGACCGGGTCTGTTTTGCTTTTTCTTTATTTTATGGAAAAATGAACAATTGGTGCCAGATTTTTTTGAAAATCAAAAAAATTTTTATAAAACTATGAAAATTGGAAATAATATGTTAAAATTAAATCATGTAAAAGAAATAAAAAGGAGGTCTTTCTATGGAAAGAAAAGTAAGAGTAGTTCAATATGGTGTTGGCAAGATGAGTAAATACACAATGAGATATGTGTATGAAAAAGGTGGAGAAATAGTAGGGGCAGTAGATGTTAATCCAGAAGTAATCGGAAAAGACATTGGAGAAATTTTAGGAACAGAGAAAAAAGGAGTAGTTGTTACAAGTGCTGAAAATGCAAGAGAGATGTTGCAACAAGTAAAACCAGATATAGCAATAGTAACAACAATGAGTTTAATTAAAGAAACAGAAACACCTTTAATGTTATGTGCTGAATTAGGAATAAATGCAATTACAACATGTGAAGAAGCATTTTATCCACAAAACTCAAATCCAACAATAACAAATAAACTTGATGAATTAGCAAAAAAGAATAACTGTACAATTACAGGAAGTGGATATCAAGATATATATTGGGGACAATTAATTTCATCAATAGCAGGATCTACACAAAAAATAACAAAAATAAAAGGAAGTTCAAGCTATAATGTTGAAGAATATGGTATAGCATTGGCTAAAGCACATGGAGCAGGACTAACTCTAGAAGAATTCGACAAAGAAGTTGCTTCAGTAGATAAAATTAGTAATGAAGAAAGACAAAAAATAATAAATAGTGGAGAATATTTACCTTCATATATGTGGAATGTAAATGGATGGTTATGTGAGAAATTAGGATTAACTGTAAAATCTCAAACACAAAAATGTGTGCCACAAACTTATTCAGAAGATTTATTTTCATCAACTTTAAATATGACAGTAAAAGCAGGAGATGCTACAGGTATGAGTGCTGTTGTTACAACTGAAACTGAAGAAGGAATTATAATTGAAAGTGAGTGTATAGGTAAGGTATATTCAAAAGAAGATTTTGATAAAAATGAATGGACTGTTTATGGAGAGCCTAATACTACTATTGTAGTAGAAAGACCTTCAACAGTAGAACTTACTTGTGCTAGTGTTGTGAATAGAATTCCTGATGTTATAGCTTCAAAACCTGGATATGTTCCAACTTGTGAGTTTGGAGAATTAACTTATAAATTAAAAATTTAGACAATGACGATTGGTGTCAATGGGACCGGGTCTTTTTTGGCATATGGTGTCGGTTATTTTATATTTTTTAATATAGCAAAGAGGGGGCCTATTTTAGGTCCCCCTCTTTGTTCTCGAAAGTATTATCTTACACTTCTTGGCTATTTATATCTTCTTCCATTTTTTCTATTCTCTTACAATATTCTTCATATTCTTTACTCCAAGTTATAGCATAAGCTAATTCAAAGACATTAAGTGCTGCTGAATCATCTTCATAATTTGCAATAAGCGGAGAAAGACTTAAATACAGTAAAGGAATAATAACCTTTAGAACTATTGGGAGAAATGGAATTTTAGTACAGAAAATCACAAACACAATAAATGGTCCTCCAATTATTACAATTTGTGATAATATCCAGAAAATTTTATTGCCGAATAAGTTATTTATTAAATAAGTTATTTTAGGCAAACCTTCTGGTAGATAATAAAAAGTATCTTGATGATTTCTTATTACTATCCAAAGTGCTGTAACTCCAAGAAGAATGGCAGTTGTTGTAATGCTGATAGACAAATTAAAGAAGCATCCAATTACAAAAAGTGTAACAAAAACAGTTACATAAAGAATTGAAAATACTAGCTCTAGTTTTGTTCCTTCAGCATTTCCTTTAAGCCAAGCAAATACAATAACATTTAGCATATATCCCAACAAAATAATTATGATTGGAATAGCATCTGCAAATTCATAGAAACCCAAAAGATAAGAGCACTCAGCCAAAATTATTGTAAAAAAAGTGTAAAAGGAAATGAGGTCATCTGTAAAAAGATAACGCAAACCATTATTCCAGTTTTCGATTAATTTTTTCATTTTTTGCCTCCTTAAAATAATTATTTTACTTGTGATGTATATATTAAACCTGAAAAACAGGATTGAAAAAAATTTACAAAGATATTCTATCACATTCACATAATTTTTTCAATGCTCTTGTAAAATTATTGGTACCGGATATGAGTTAAATAATCTGGGGAAAATAGATATAAAAAATTTTGAAAAAATATAGAAAAACAAAAGCACTAAGTATATAATTTGTTTAACCACAAACAAAAATAAATATACGAGGTGCTTTTGTTATGGATATGTTATCAAATGAAAAGATTAATTTCAAGAGTTTAGAGGAAAATACTTTTAAAGAAATGATGAAATTAGGAAGAGAAATAATACAAGAAGAGTTACGAATGTTGGATAAATTAATATTAGATTACAGAGATAAAGAAATCTTTGTACCAAAAGACTTTCAGCCTTTTGGGGTACTGCTATGGGCAAGGCAAAAGGTGCTTGGAGGAAGACCAAAGACTGGGCAAATGCCAAGGCAAAGCCTTGGCTCAAGAATGTGGCAGCTCCTGCTTTCAGCAAGAGCGTGACTGTGCTCATTCGGGCAACCAAGATGACTTTTGTTGGATGCTTGGCTCTGGTTATCCTGTACATGTTGGCCGAGAACGGCTACATGGATGGTATGCCCCAGCTCAAGTGGCTCATCAGCACTGAAGTGCGTCTGGTGGAATGGCTACTCGGCGTCTTCAAGAGCGTTGTTGACTTTATTGTCAATGACTTGCCGAATCCGCTGAACCTGTTCCCTGGCTTTCAGGATTGGATGAAGTACATCTTCGGTGTATGATTCCAACAACCTTAACCGTACTGTAACCAACCCATTGCTCTCAATGCCCTGTCTGATACTGATTGTATCAGGCGGGGATATTTTTATTCTAAATAGTATATTATTGAAAAGTAAGGGTAATCATGCCATTATATGAAAGCAAAAATATGAACAATAGAGATTATATAAGTTAGATATTTACTAAAAAGTAAAAAAATGACTTTTTGTGACTTTTTTTGAAATTAAATATAAGTGTGTTATAATAAAACCATATTAATTTAATGACTTCTAAAAGAAAAGGAGAACTTAATGATTAATATATTAATAATAGATGACAATCTAGATTATGCTACTAACTTGTTGAATTTAATAAAAAGTAGGTCGAATGATATAAATGTTTGTGGAATTGCAAAAAATGGAAAAATTGCACTTGACTTAATAAATAATAGTAAAACTAGAATTGATGTAATATTATTAGATTTAAAATTGCCATACTATGATGGAGAATATGTTTTGAATAAAATAATAGACAAAGACAAATATGAAGATTCAATTGTTATTATATCTGGAGAAATTAATTTAATAAATAAATTACATAGAAATAAAATGATAAATGCAATTATAAGTAAATCAATGGGTTTAGATTATCTTGTACAAAGAATTAATGAAATTTTTTGTTATAAAGAAAAAATTAAGCAATCTAAAATTTATAGAGATAAAATAATTGATGAATTTCGATTATTGAACTATGATATGACTTTTAAAGGAACTAAATATTTAATCGAAACTATAGAATTTATTATTATAAATGATATTATAGAAAATTATAATTTAGAAAAAGACGTATATAAATATATTTCATTAAAATACAATGCTACAGTACATAATATAAAATGTAACATTATAAGATCTAATACCAATATGTATTATAGCTGTGAAATAAAAAAATTAAAAAAGTATTTTAATATGGATGGGGATATAAGACCGAAAACAAAAACTATAATAGATACAGTAATAAGTAATGTAACAAGGAGAAAGTATACATTAAACAATACATAATAATGATTATATAATTTTATATTCTATAAAAAAATAAAATTAGGAGGAATGTTTTATGAAAAAAATTCAAAAATTACTTTTAATCGTTTTAATTGTTTTGACTTTTGCTTATATTCCATCAATGTCTTTTGCGACAAGTACTATAGACGAAAAAATTCAAGAAGAATATATAGAGAATTTAAAAAATAAAGATTCAGAGAGAGGAATATCAACTTTAAGTGCAGAGGAAACTCATAACTTTTTAGTTTGGAGAAGTAAAGAAATAAAAGTATCAAGAACTTCATTATCTGAACCAATAAAAGTACGAGTTTATAATAGTGGCGACAATTCAATAGATGTAGCGATTTTTGCACGTGAAGGAAGTTATAAAGATAAGATTATAGGTTCTACCAAAACAGCTCAAATAGGAAGATGGACAGATATGACTTGGGAACCTGGAGATTTGAAAGATAACGTAAAAGAAATAACCGTATTTTTTACAATGTATAAGACTGCCATTAATTCAACTACAGTTATAATTAATTATTAAAAATTCATAATGTATAGAATATAAAATTATAAAAGAAATATCCCTTTGGATCTTTCTTTCTTTTAAAAAGATTTGACATTTAAGCATAAAAGATATTTAATATATATAGTATATATAGTCAAAAGAGGAAAAACAAATGAAAATAAATAAGATTTTTAAAATATCAATACATAGAGTAAAACAAAATAAAAAAAGAAATTTAATAATAGCAATACCTATAATTCTAATCACAATTTTATTATTAACAATAAATATTATTCAATATTCTATGGAAAACTACATAAAAAGTTTAGAAAACAATTTAACAATGAGAACAATCAGCTCAATAAGATATTCTGTATTTGAATATGAAGAGATAATAGAAAAAATAGAGAGTATCGAGCATGTGGATATGGTAATAGGAGAATATGAGGAGAATATATATGGATATAAATATTGTGAACAATTAAAAACAAAAGATGCTGATGGATATGTCAAAATAAATCCAATCAACACAAAAACTTGTCCAGACATAACAAATGGTCGAAAACTCCAAGAAGATGATAAATATGTCCTAATTATACCTAGTAAAATATATGCAGATAGTGAAGGAACACCTACAGGATTTAGAGATATTTACATCGAAAAAAGAAATTTAAATATAGAGTATATTAATGGAGAAGATTTGATAGGAAAAAAATTAATAATCTCATTTGAAGCGTCAAATGGAAATACTCTAGAGAAACAATTTGAAATAATTGGAACATATGATAGCAATTTGTATAATGATATGTCAACATTATATACTCCAAAAGAAATAATAAAAGAAATTAATTTAGAATTAAATCCAGATTTATTACCAGAGCTAGAAATCTCTGTTGTTGTTGATAAAATTGAAAATGTAGAACTTGTAAAAAACGAATTGATTTCTAAAGGACTATATGAAAAATCAGCTATTTTACAAGAAGCACAAAAAGGAGATAGTTCAGAAACAGAAGTAAATATATCAAGAGTAACGAACATAAATGTTGAAACTATAAATATAATGAAAAAACTAATAATATTCTTATTATTTGCTTCAATACTAATATTTCTGTCTTTTTTAATAACTACCAATATAAACAAAGCATATTTATCATCAACAGAAATAGGAGTTTTAAAAGCAGAAGGCTATACAAATAAAGATATTCAAAAAATGACAATAATCGAAAATATTATAGTATGTATAATAAGTATAATGGTTTCATTTATAGTATTTATATTAATAATAAATATATCAAATATAATAATGGATTACATAATTAAAAAAGATACAATAGGATTAACAATGAACGAAATTAGAGAACAGCTCTTCTACATTAGACAAATTCCTAAAAAAATAAACCCATTATTTGTGTTAGGTATTTCGGTTGTAATAATTATAATAGAAGTGATAAATACAATTTTTATTAATAAGAAAATACTTCGCAAAAATATTAGAGAATTACTAAAAAGTTAATATAAAAGGTGATAAAAATGATGAAAAATCAAATAAAAAGTGTATTAAGAAATAAAAGTAATATAATTTATATATTCACATTTGTAATTTTATTTGCAATTTTAAATGTTGCTTTAACAATAAGACCACTTGTTGACCAATATTTTGATAATATAGTTGAAGAATATTCAAATACATTGCAAACCCAGTTAAATAAAATATCCTCATACGAAAATATAAAAATAGATGAATTAGCAAAAACTATTCAAATATCTAAAGAACTTACAGATGAACAAAAAACAGAAATAGAAAACATAAAACATGTTGAAAGATTAGAAATCCAAAAAATTGATTTAGAAGGCGAAGAAGTTCATATTCAATATTTATATTTAGATGACTGGAAAAATTTTGAGTATGTAAATAATCGTCTAGATGCTCTCGGAATAAGTGGTTCTCCTGCTGTTTTAGATGAACAAATATTAGAAAGTTATTCAACAATAAGGAATATAGCTAATACAATTCAATATTTATTAATTATAGTATCATTATTAGTAATAATAGTATGTTGTAGAAATATTGTAAAAAATGAACAAAAGAATATTAAGTTACTACAAATATTTGGATATAAAAAATCAAAAATAAAGCAAATTTTATTTGTTGAACAAATCACCATGCTTATTATAGGACTTATATTTGGGATTGTTCTATACGAATTATTATATTTTCTACTAGTACATGAGATGTTGAATATTTCTGTTGAGAATAATGCTGTTATGATGGTTGCAATAAATGCAATAATTATTTTACTACCTGCATTTTTAAGTATACATATAAAAACTTTAAAATCTTAAGAAAAGTGAGGAAATAATATGAGTAAAATAGAGATAATAGATGGTAATAAAGAATATGTTAAAAATAAAGAGAAAATAAAAATTCTTGAAAACATCAATTTGAAATTTGAATCAGGTAAATTATATGGTATTGTGGGAGAGTCTGGAGCAGGAAAGACAACATTACTTAATATAATAGGGACATTAGATAGTTTTACAAGTGGTAAGGTGCTAATTGATGGACAAGATGTAATACAATTAAAAGAAGATGATAGAGCAAGACTAAGAATGGAGAAAATAGGTTTTGTATTTCAAGAGTTCTATTTAAATCCTAATATGACAGTTGAAGAAAATATTGAACAACCTATGTTTATAAATGAAAAATACGATAAGACATCAAGAAGAGAAAGAACAAGCAAGTTGATTGAAACTGTAAATCTAACTCCTAGGAGAAAGCATTTTCCTAAAGAATTGTCTGGTGGAGAACAACAAAGGGTTGCAATAGCAAGAGCTTTGGCGAATGAGCCAGATATAATTTTGGCTGATGAACCAACAGGAAATTTAGATAAAGAAAATGAGAAAAGAATTTTTGAGATGTTGCAATCTTTAAGCAAAGGTGGAAAATGTGTTATTGTTGTATCACATAGTTCTAAGATTGAAGAATATGCAGACCAAGTAATCAAATTGTGACATTTGGTGCCGGTTTTTTTTGTTCATTCTGCTTATTTAATTTGAAATATTAATATTTTTTGAACAAAATCATAGCTGGGGTCTTCCTATAAGCTTTGTTCTTAAAATATTAATATTTCAAATTTTATAAAAATTAATTATGACAAAAAAGAACCGGCACCAATTGCCAAAATAGCAAAAGAGAACCGGCACTAAATGTCATCTTTTTTTCTTAATTTTATCCATAATTTCCTTTCTACCATTAAAAAGACTACTAAGAGATTCACGTTTATCCAATTTATCTATAATTATAGCCACCATTTCTGATAAATCAACAACGTTAAACCACTCAAGAGAAGTATATTCTTTAGGAATATATGAAAGATTAGTAGTATATAATCCATTAAACAAACCAGTTTCATAAGCAGTTTTGAATTTTTCAATTCCTTCAGTAAATAAAGCAAATGTGGCAATTAAATATATTTTCTTTGCACCTCTTTTACGAAGTTCTTCAGAAACCTCTAAAACAGAGCCACCAGAAGCTATCATATCATCAACCACAAAAACATTTTTATCTTTAACATCTGTTCCCATATACACATGAGCAACAATAGGATTTTTACCATTTACAACTTTACTCAAATCACGTCTTTTGTAAAATACACCAACATCACATCCAATAATTTCAGCATAATATCTTGCTCTTTCCATTGCGCTAATATCAGGACTTATAACTAACATATTATCAAAAATATCAGGGTTATCATCAACTATTTTTTCTAAAATTGTGTTAGTAGGGTAAAAGTTATCAAAAGATAGATTTGGTATAGCATTACATACATTTGGGTTATGCGCATCAAATGTAATTATATTAGTAACACCCATTCGTTCAAGTTCTTGAAGTGCAACTGCACAATCTAATGATTCTCTTGATTTTCTTCTATCTTGTCTTGATTCATATAAAAGAGGAGTAACAACTGAAATTTTTGAAGCATGTCCACAAGTTGCTGAAATAACTCTAATGATATCTTGAAAATGTTCATCTGGTGATAAAATATGTTTTTGACCATGATAATCATAACTTAATTCATAGTTTCCTATGTCTGAAAGAATAAATAGATTTTTTTCGCGAACAGAAGAAGTTATCAAATATTTACCTTCTCCATTTGAAAATCTTACACCTTCTGATGAAACTAAATAATTCTCGTTCGTATTTCGTATTTTGGCTAGATGTTCTTGTACTTTCTGTCCAAAATCCTTGAAGTTATCAAGTACTAAAATTCCTAAATTAGATTTTGACATATTTTGACACCTCCATATATTATTTTACAACAGAATTATATTTTATTTGACAAAGATTGTCAACTCATGTATGTAAAAGCTTGTAATAATAAATAAAATATGATAAAATAATAATATATACTACAGTAGTTTCCTATTTTTCATCATTGCAAATACTACTTTAGTAAAAAAATTTTTATAGGAGGACGAATATGCAATACTCTGAAGATTTCAAGAAGCGGGTGAAAGAAGTTTATCCTAACTGGGATGAGCTTCACCAAGCGATGGAAAGAGGCGAGGACGTAGGCAAGCTTTTGCTCAAAGGCTGTATGTCTATAAAGACATATCACAAAATATTTAAAGAAGAAGGAGCAGAAGCTGCTGAAAAGGAGGTCAGGACTAGGCATGACCTGCTCAACGAGTACATAGACTCTAAGTACCAGCATGAAATCGAAGAATTGGATTCCGAATTAGAAGAGGAATCCGATTGAAACAAGGCACTAGAGGTACACATATATGTGCACTTCTAGTGCTGTTTTATATAAATTAGTTTGCAAATAAAATAAATATATGATAAAATTTGTAAAAAGAAAGGAGTAATGAAAAATGATATTAGATTATTTGAAAAAATACGAAAAAGGAGCAATAATAACATCAATA
>CALXEV010000017.1 GCA_944387425.1 uncultured Clostridia bacterium | reverse complement strand
TGTAAGTATAGTGATATATTGAGCTGACCAATACTAATAAATCGAGGGCTTAACTATAATTTAATTAATCCTAATAAATATTTCATCTATGTATTTTTGAGTGTGCTTTCACACATATAATTTTCTGGTGACGATAACATGGAGGAAATACCTGTTCCCATCCCGAACACAGAAGTCAAGCTCCAATGTGCCGAAGATACTTGTGGGTTACCCTGCTGGGAAAATAGGTTGTTGCCAGTTTTTTTATTTTATACAAGCAAAAATGAGGCATTATAAAATACCTCTTTTTTTATTATAATTCAATTTCTTCAAAAACATTTTTTAAACTATTACCAACTTGTAATGGTTGCATATTAATTTTAGTTTCATGTGATGGTGCATCAAAGTCTTGCCCATTTCTATTAAAATAATTTTTTATATAAGTTAGTTCATCTTCATGTGAAACTGAATATTTTAAATAAGGAATATATGTAAAAATACTATTTAAAGTAGTTGTTATTTCTGCCCAATTACATGTTCTTTCAGGATGTTCTGATAACTCATATATTTTACCTTCTGAACTCCTTACATAGATTGGTTCCTTTGGGTTATAGGCTTTAACTTTCTTATTTTGTCTAAATATTATATTTTGTTCTAATAACCTTTGTAAATTTATATCTATACTTTCATTAGATGGATTATTACAAAATAAAGTTTGACTTCTTATAAAATCTGGATTTTTCAAATTCTGAGATAATTCACTATTTCCAGATATAATTTTTTTGACTTTTTTTAGTAAAGTTTTTTCTTGCTCTGAATATTCACCCTTTTTTGCATGGATATTTAATGAAGAATATAAAATATTTAAAAATGCATCTAACTTTGGAATTGTTAAGGTTGCTAATTGTCTAATATTTTCATCTTCATGATTTTGAGCTATATCAATAATTTCAGAATAAAATTTTACTTCATCCCAACCCAAAAGTAAATTCAAGTCAATATCTTCAATTTTTTGTGTTTGTAATACTGTTATATAATGCCTTAAATCTTTCCCACATACAGAAGGACTTTCTAAAAAAGCTTTAAAAAATATACCTACTGAAGCTTCTCTAACATGAGAATAGGGAACAGAATATATTTTGTTTATATATCCACTTTCTCTTAGACTTAGGAAATGTTCTATATCTTGTAAATTCTCATAGCTATAAACATCAATACTATTTTTAGATGAATCTAAAGATATAATACTACCATCATTGTTTTTTTGTGGTTTATTGGAATTATCAACTTCAACTTGGACTGTTTCATATTGTAGATAAGGTAAATGCACAGGGGTTCCCCAATAAATATTATCTCTTTGCAAATAGTCTAATCTATCAACATCATAACTGCTTTCATCATGCTCACGAAAATTCCATATATCTTTTTCATAAATTTCATGCATAATTTCTGGTAACTCAGGGCTAATTTCAGTATATACTTGATTAATTTCTGGGTTTTCTAACATAATTCTTTTTCCAACAACTTCATGTGCACCATGACAAGATATACTTGTTCTTCCATTGCATGTGATAATGGAAAATGTCCAATATCATGTCCTGCCATTTTTATTAATTCAGCTATTAAATAAAGTTTTAAATTTTCTTTTTCGACTTTATCTTTCCAGTTTGGATTTTGAAAGTTGTATACCATTTCTTCTAGTTTTCTATAATATACCCCTTTAGAATGTTCTAGCCTATTATGATATAAATTAAAATATAAATCTATAGATAAGTCCAACTGAGAAATTCTTCCTAAACGTTGCATTGCACTTGTTTCAAAAAATTTTTCAATTTGCTTTGGAAAGTAAATATTAGGATCATTATAAAAAGGAGCTAAAGTAATATCAATCTCCTTTTCTAAATCTATATTTTTATCAGTTATTCTTTTATCATCAAATAACCAAACAAAAAAATCATAAAAAACCTGTTCTTTTGAACTTAAATCGTCTAACTTCATAATTATTGTTCACCTTCAATTTAAAATCAAGTAAATATTATAGCACAATTGCCTAAAAGTCAATAAAAACTTTACAAAATTGAAAAAAAGTAATATAATATTTATGTCAAATTAAAAGGTAGAGGTTCAAAAATATGAAAGAATTATATATGGATTTACGAAAAAACTTTACAATAGAACAAAAACTTGAAATTATGGAGGAGTTCGTAAGAGAAACAGGAGAGGAAATTAAATCTAATACTGTTTATAAAAATTATAGTATAGGGATTTGGAAAAACAATATTAGAAGTCAAGACAATAGAGGAGTACTAAATATTTCTCCAGAACTTAGAGAAAGATTCAAAAAAATAGGAGTAATAGGAGAGAGAAAAAGGAGTGTTCCAATTTCTGACGAGCAAATATATAATATGCTTATTGACTTTCATAAAGTAAATCCTTCTCAAAGAATTGAAAAAAATACTGTAGATAGCCACGGAAGCAAAATTGGAATACATAAAGGTTGGTTACAACATAGATATAACTGTGGAGAAATAAGACTATCAGATGAACAAATTAAGGACTTAAGAGGATTAGGATATTTAAGGTTATCACCAAAAGAACATGAAGAAATAAATAGAAAATATGGAATTGACAAAGTGGTTGCAAAACGTATATTTGAAAAATATGGAGATATTGACCAATTTGTTGAAGGATATAAAACTGGAAAAATAAAAATAGATCCAGAAGAAAGAGCAAGATTAGGTATAAGAGAACCAGGAGTAGTTACAATTTGTAGTAGAGAAATCTCATTGAAACAAAAAGAAGGATATGTTAAACTAGCATTAAAACTTTTAGAATTAAGAGAAGTAGCATCTGTACCATATACAGAAATCCAAAGCATTGATATAGATGTACTTGATAAAGAATTAAAAAGGCTCTCAATAAGACAAGAAACAGTATTAAGGAAAAGATATGGATTAGATGATGGAAATGCAACTACACTTAGTGGTATTGCAACAGAATATGGTGTGCGTCAAACACGAATAGAGCAAATCCAAAAGAAAGCTGAAGAAAGATTAGCAAAACAAGGAGCAATTGAAAGAGTTGCATATGACAGCACATATGGAGATGAAGCTCAAAGACTTTTAACATCAAAAATGAAAGAACTAGAATGTGAAAGAGATAAAATTCAAGAAGTCTATAATGCGAGAAAAAAAGATATTGCCAAAAGTAATGTAAATTCAGCAGATGGAATTATACCTATCACAATGACAATTGATCAAATGAGATTTTCAACAAGAACACATAATATTCTTTTTAATAATGGAATAACAACAGCAAAACAATTATGCAATATTACTGAAAATCAATTAAGAAGATTTAAAGGAATGGGGACAGCAGGAATTAATGAAATTAAAGAAAGATTATTAATTGCTCAACAAGTAATTAAAGACGAAATGTCTCCAATGGAGATTTTAGAAGAATTGCAAGAATATGATGCAAAAATTTTCGAGTTGTATAGAAAAATTGAAGCACATAAAGGAAAACATCAAGAAGAATTTGACATTGCATGCCAAAACTTATTAGATGAAAATATATTTGACCCAAATCAAACAATCTCACAATCAAGAGGTAAACTAGCACAATTAAGATTAGAAAGAGAAGATAAAATGCGTGAACAAGATAGATTAGATTTAGAAATTCAAGTTCAAAATGATTTAGATGCTAAATTATCAAAATTAATATCAGAAAATCAACCTAGAATTGATACCCAAAAATAATAATATAGGAGTTATTTATGAACGAAAATAATATTAGGGATAAGTTAAAAATTGAACAAGAAAAAAGAAATAAAATTCTAGAACTTCAAAATAAACTAGAAAATGGAGAAATTTCTGAAAAACAATTATCTAAACAAGAAGCAAAAGAATTAGAACAATTATACGAATCACAGATTAAAGAGCTAAATATTAATATAGAGTTAAAAAAGAAAGAATTAAGCTCAAAAATTAACAAAGTAAACGAATTATATAAAAAAGCTATAGAAATGAAATCTAAAAAATAAAAGGAGGAATACTTGTTTTAAACAAGTTAAATATTATGTCAAAAGTTACATGGAAATCTGGTACATTTTTATATCCATTACCAGCAGTAATGGTTTCGTGTGGTACAATGGAAAAATCTAATATAATAACAGTTGCATGGACAGGTATAATAAATACAAATCCTGCTATGGTATATATATCAGTAAGACCAACAAGACATTCATATAATATAATAAAAGAAACAGGGGAATTTGTAATTAATTTGACAACACAAAAATTAGCATATGCTACTGACTGGTGTGGTGTAAAAACAGGAGCAAAAGTTGATAAATTTAAAGAGTTGAAGTTAACAAAAGAAAAAGCTAAATTTGTAAAATGCCCAATGATACAAGAAAGCCCAGTATCGGTTGAATGTAAAGTTAAAGAAGTAAAAGAATTAGGAAGTCATCATATGTTTATTGCAGAAGTATTAGCTATAAATGCTGATGAACAATATATTGATGAAAAAGGTGCTTTTGATATTTTTAAATGTGACTTAATTGCATATTCAAATGGAGGATATTATTCATTAGGAAAAAAACTAGGCAAATTTGGTTTTTCTGTACAAAAAAACAACAAAAAAACGAAAAAAGTTATTAATATAAAAACAAAAAATAAAAAAAGAAGAAAAAAGTAAGAAAATTCATTGACATACCTAGAAAAAAGTGGTAAAATATTGGAGCATATGTAGTTAACATATGCTCACATCGTTTCAAAAAAAGTAAGGTTAAAAAAGTCGGAGGTGTATTTAAATGGCAGCAAAAGGACCAAGAGAAAATATAATACTAGAATGTACAGAATGCAAACATAGAAATTATATGACATCAAAAAATAAAAGAAATAATACAGATAGACTAGAGATAGTTAAATATTGTAAATTCTGCAAAAAACGTACAACACATAAAGAAACTAAATAGTATAAGCTATTTTAAGGAGGAAATAAAATGGCTAAGAATCAAAACAAAAATGATAATAAAGTGAAAAAGCACTATTTCAAAGATTTCAAAGCAGAACTAAAAAAAGTAATTTGGCCTACACCAAAGCAATTAGTAAATAATACAGTAGCTGTTGTAACAATAGTATTAATTACAGCAGTAATAGTTTTCGCACTAGATGTAGTTTTTGACTTAGGAAATAAATATGGGATAACAAATCTACAAAGTCTAGTAAATGAAAAGTTTAATAGTGAAGAAAACACAACTACTGATGGTAATACTTCAGAAACAGACGGAAATACAACATCAGATGGCAATACTACAACAGAAGGAAATACAACATCAGAAGGAGATACTAATACAGCAAGTGAAAACCAAGACAATAGTTCAACAACTGAAAACACAGAAACAAATACAGAACAATAGGAGGTTAAAAATGTCTCAAAAAGATTATGAATCAGAACCAAGATGGTATGTAGTTCACACATATTCAGGTTATGAAAATAAAGTAAAAACCGACCTTGAAAAGACTGTAAAAAACAGAGAACTAGAAGATTATTTCTTTGACATAGTTGTTCCTATGGAAGAGCAAATAGAAATCAAAGATGGGAAAAGAAAAGCAAATCTAAAAAAAGTATTCCCAGGATATGTTCTAATAAAAATGATAGTAACCGAACAAACTTGGTACATAGTTAGAAATACAAGAGGAGTTACAGGATTTGTAGGTTCAGGAACAGATCCAATTCCATTAACAGACGAAGAAATACGTGCAATGGGATTTGAAGAATCATCTATAAATGTAGATTATGATATAAACGATTCTGTTCAAATTTTAAATGGACCATTTAAGGATTCAATAGGAACAGTTCAAAAAATTGATAAAGAAAAACATAAAGTAAAAGTTCTAATATCTATGTTTGGTAGAGAAACACCTGTGGAATTAGAATTTTCACAAATACAAAAAGTAGATTAAAGGAGGCGAAAACAAAATGGCAGAAAAAGAAATATCAAATATAATAAAATTACAAATAGAAGCAGGAAAGGCAACTCCAGCTCCACCAGTAGGACCAGCATTAGGAGGAAGTGGTGTTAATATCATGCAATTCGTAAAAGAATTCAATGATAGAACAGCTAACCAAGCAGGTTTCATAATACCAGTTGTTATTACAGTATATAAAGACAAATCATTTACTTTTATAACAAAAGTTCCACCAGTTGCTGTATTAATTAAAAAAGCAATAAAAATTGAAAAAGGTTCTGGTAAACCAAATAAAGAAAAAGTTGCTAAAATAACAAAAGAACAAGTTAGAGCAATTGCTGAACAAAAAATGCCAGACTTAAACGCAGGTTCAATAGAAGCAGCTATGAGTATGGTAGCAGGAACTGCAAGAGCAATGGGAGTAGTTGTTGTAGACTAGTTCAAATAAATAAAAAAAGTGGGAGAGTACTTTCAAAGAAAGACTCGTTAAAACCAAAGGAGGATTAAAAATGAAAAAATCAAAAAGATATGCAGAAAGTGCAAAATTAGTAGAAGCTAACAAAGAATATGACATAAAAGAAGCATTAGAAATAATAGAAAAAATGCCAAAAACAAAATTTGATCAAACAGTTGAATTACATGTTAAATTAGGTGTAGATTCAAAACATGCTGACCAACAAGTTAGAGGTACAGTAGTACTTCCAAATGGTACAGGAAAAACACAAAGAGTATTAGTATTTGCTAAGGGACCAAAAGCAGAAGAAGCTGAAAAAGCTGGAGCTGATTTCGTTGGAGCTGAAGAACTAATACCAAAAATCCAAAACGATAACTGGTTTGACTATGATGTAATCGTTGCAACACCAGATATGATGGGTGTAGTAGGAAGATTAGGTAAAGTATTAGGACCAAAAGGATTAATGCCAAACCCTAAATCAGGAACAGTTACAATGGATGTAACAAAAGCAATAAATGAAATCAAATCAGGAAAAGTAGAATATAGATTAGACAAAACAAATATTATTCACTTAGGATTTGGAAAAGTTTCATTTGGAGCAGAAAAACTATTAGAAAACTATGAAGCTGTAATGGGAGCTATTATAAAAGCTAAACCATCTGCTGCAAAAGGACAATATATAAGAAGTGTATCTGTATCTACAACAATGGGACCTGGACTTTATATAGACCAAAAATAACCTTAAAAAATATATAGATTAATTAAATAAATGCCAAAGACAGTAGGCAAATAAAATAACTGGAATACTAGCTATTTTATCACACAAGACCTACCGAGGTATAAGATTTGAATAACGCAATCTTTATGCCTCGTGGGTAAAGATTGTTTTTTAATTTAAAAATATAAAGATATAATCAGGAGGTGAAATTTAAATGGCAAGTGAAAAAATCATAAACCAAAAGAAAGAAGAAGTATCAAAATTAGCAGAAAAAATGAAAGAAGCTAAAATAATACTTTTAACAGATTACAGAGGAATCAATGTAGCTGATGTAACAGGATTAAGAGCAGAACTTAGAAAATCTAATTCTGAATACAAAGTTATAAAAAATAACATAACAAGAAGAGCATTAGCTGAGGCTGGAATAGAAGGACTTGATAATTTATTAGAAGGTCCAACAGCTGTTATAATGAATAATGAAGATTATTTAGAAGCAGCTAAAGCAATATACAATTATAGCAAAGATAATGATTTCTATAAAATAAAAGGTGGAGTAATTGAAGGTAAAGTTATGACAGCTGAAGAAATAATAACTTTAGCAAAATTACCATCAAAAGAAACATTACTATCTATGCTTGCTGGAGCATTACTTGGAAATATTTCAAAACTTGCAGTTGCTCTTGATCAAGTTAGAGTTCAAAAAGAAAATGCTTAAAATTGTCTAAAATCATCATCTTGCGTCGTTAAATTTCCAATTTCTATCCTCAGCGTATAACACATATGCTTGCGGAATAAATTGAAAATTTGCCTAGCAATATAATAATTTTATACAATTTTATATTAAAGAGTTGCGAACTTATATCGCAAAATAAAAACAAAAAAATAAAAAAAGAAAATAAATAATAAAAATTAGGAGGATTTAAAAATGAGTAAAGAAGAAATGATCGAAGAAATCAAAAAAATGACAGTAGTAGAATTAGCTGATTTAGTAAAAGCAATAGAAGAAGAATTTGGAGTATCTGCAGTAGCAGCAGCTGCACCAGCAGCTGGAGCAGGAGCTGCAGCAGTTGAAGAAAAATCATCATTCAACGTAGTATTAAAAGAAGCTGGAGATCAAAAAATCAAAGTTATCACAGCTGTTAAAAATGCATTAGGATTAGGATTAAAAGATGCTAAAGATTTAGTTGACGGAGCACCAAAAACATTAAAAGAAAACGTTGCTAAAGCTGAAGCTGAAGAATTAAAAGCTAAACTTGAAGAAGTTGGAGCAGTTGTAGAATTACAATAATTTATATATTGCCACAGGGACGGACCTTTGTGGCAATTTTTTTATATTGCCATAGGGACGTTCCTTGATGGCAAAAACAATTCATCAGAAAAAGGAGATCATTATGAAAAAAATGGGAATAATAGCAGCAATGCAAGAAGAAATGATAGAAATAAAAAAAATAATGACAGACATACAAGAAAAAAACATATTTGAATTAATATATACAACTGGAAAAATAAATGACAAAGAAATTGTATTAGTCGAAGCAGGTGTAGGAAAAGTAAATGCAGCAAGAGCAACACAAATTATGATAGACAACTTTGAAATAGATGCAATAATAAATGTAGGTTCAGCAGGAGCCACAAATGAACAATTGAATATTGGAGATATTGTAATAGGAAAAAAATTAATTCAACATGATTTTGATATCACAGCATTTGGACATCCCAAAGGATATATAAGCAATGTTGGAGAATATGTTGAAAGTGATGAGAGATTAATTAAAAAAATAGAAAAAGCAATATCTGATATAAAAGAAAATGATTTTAAAATAAAAATAGGAACAATCGTATCAGGAGATATATTCTGTACTGAAATAAAAATGAAAGAAAAAGTAAGAACTAAATTCAATGCAGATGCAATAGAAATGGAAGGTGCTGCAATAGCACAAGTATGTAAACTTGACAAAGTTCCATTTATCATAATAAGAAGTATATCAGATAACCCAAACAGAAATAATAATATAACTTTTGACCAATTTTTAGAAAAAGCATCTAAGAGATGTGCAGAAATAATAAAAAAATACTTGCAAATATTGTAAAAAACTTGACTTTAGCTTATTGCTGTGATATAATATTAATGTATTTTATATACAGAAAGAAAGGTGTTATCCTAAGAAATTAGGAGGTAGTAAAATGGGAAAAATAAAAGAATTTATAAAAAGTTTTATAGAACCA
Source organism: uncultured Clostridia bacterium (assembly GCA_944387425.1). GTDB lineage: Bacteria > Bacillota > Clostridia > TANB77 > CAG-508 > CAG-269. The sequence goes on along the minus strand of CALXEV010000017.1, from coordinate 27,341 downwards.
AGAAAAGAAGATCAATCATTTGATGAAGTTGCATTAGCTGCAGGCTTAAAAACAAGTGAAATATCTGAACTAAAAAAAGCTATGGAAGGTGTTTCTTGGGCAAACTTTGCTAGAGAAGATAGCGAAGAAACTAAGAAAATAAAAGAGAGCAAAAAAATAGTTAAAGGACAAGAACAATCTCCTAAAGTTACTAAAACAATTAATCAAACTAGAGGAGAAGGTGGCAGAGAGCCAGGAGAATAGAATATTAAAAATATTTTTAAGAGATGTTTATAGCATCTCTATTTTTTTTGCCAAAAAGGTACGTCCCTCTGACAAACTTCTGACAAAAAATTTTGGATTTTTTTGAAAAATGTATTTACATCTTGTCAAAATTTGTATAAAATAGAATAAGTAGGACTAAACGAAAGAAAATGGAACAGAAGAAAGGGGTAAGTCAATGAAAATATTGATGCTAACATGGGAATATCCACCAAGAGTAGTAGGTGGAATATCTAGAGTGGTATATGACCTATCACATAGATTAATTAAAGATGGTCATGATGTTACAGTAGTAACATACAGAGATGGTGACACACCTTATTATGAAGATGACAAAGGAGTAAAAGTTTACAGAGTAGACAATTACATGATAAACCCAAACAATTTAATAGATTGGGTTATGCAATTAAATTTCAATATGGTTGCAAAAGCAAATCAGATAATTCAAGAACAAGGACAATTTGATGTAATACATGCACATGATTGGTTAGTAGCTTATGCTGCAAAAACATTAAAAAATTCTTACAATATCCCAATAGTAGCAACAATACATGCAACAGAAGCTGGAAGAAACAGTGGAATACATGATGAAACCCAAAGATATATTAATGATACAGAATGGATGCTAACATATGAAGCAACAGAAGTAATAGTAAACAGCAACTTCATGAAAGGTGAATTACAAAGATTATTTGGATTGCCATTTGAAAAAATAAATGTAGTAGCAAATGGTGTAAACTTAAACAAATTTACTGGAATGGATAGAGACTACTCATTTAGAAGAAGATATGCAATGGACAATGAAAAGATAATATTATTCATGGGAAGATTAGTATATGAAAAAGGTATACAACATCTAATTGCTGCAATGCCAAAAGTACTAGCAGGATATCATGATGCTAAACTTGTAATTGCAGGAAGAGGAGGAATGTTAGACGAATTAAGAGCACAAGCAGATGCTTTAGGTATATCAAATAAAGTATATTTTGCTGGATACATGAATGGAAAAGATGTAGAAAGAATGTACAAAGCTGCTGATATTTCAGTGTTTCCAAGCACATATGAGCCATTTGGAATAGTAGCATTAGAAGGAATGCTTGCTGAAAGACCAATAGTAGTATCAGATGCAGGCGGATTAGGAGAAATAGTAGAACATAGAGAAACAGGAATGAAGAGTTATTGTGGAAATCCAAATTCAATAGCAGACTCTATATTAGAACTATTATATAATCCAGAATTATGTGCTAATATTGTAAAAAAAGCAAAACAAAAAGTTAAAAATGATTATAATTGGGCAAAAATTGCACAAGATACACATTTCACATATCAAAAAGCTATATGTGAAACAATGGCAGAAAAACAAAGAAAAGAAATGGAACAAGAAAAAAATCAAAAAACAAAAAATGCAAAGACGGCAGAAAAAGGATTATCAAATATAATAGCTTTCAAAAAACGTCAAGCATATGCTTAAACTATATTAAAACAAAAGAGGACGAATTAAAATTTTCAATTATTGAAGTTTTAAATTCGTCCTTATAAGAATTATGGGAGGAATAAAAATGGAAATATATGATACAGCTAATAGACTAGCTCAAGAAATTAAACAATCTGAAGAATATAAGGCATATAAAACAGCAAAGGAAAATATAAAAGCAAAACCTGAATTAAAGCAAAAAATGGATGAATTTGAAAAAGCAAGATATGAAGCACAAGTTATAGCTTTACAAACAGGAAAAGATGATGAAGAAAAAATGAAACATGTTCAACAACTTTATGGCGAATTAATTCAAAATGAAGAAGCAAGTAAATTTTTTGATGCAGAAATCAAATTTAATGTTATGATAACAGATGTAAATAGAATCATTGGAGAAGCTGTACAAGAAGTAATGAAATAAGAGGAAGATTTTTATGGAAGCCATAATTATAATTATTATTTCAGTAATTTCAATATTAATTATTGAAACACTAATGAAAACCAATAAGAAAGAAATGGAGAAAATTACAACAGACGAAGAATTAAACAAAAAAGCAAGTTTATATCCTAAAAACATTGAAATTTGTAGAACAATTTTAAAACAAGTAAAAAATGAAAATGTCAAAATAGAAGAAAATGAAAATTCTAATTCTACTTATTATATAGCAATTCAAAACAAAATATTAATTGGAAATACACATAATAGTTTTACAAGAATTCAAACAGTAATACATGAATGTTTACATACTATTCAAGACAGAAAACTATTAATATTTAATTACATATTTTCAAATATATATTTATTGTATTTCTTAATAATATGTATTTTACTTATAATTCACAAATTACCAAATGAACTATTATTTTCAAATATTTTGTTAATAATGGGGCTTATATATTATGTGGTTAGAATATTTTTAGAAAATGACGCAATGATTAAGGCTGAATTTATCACAAAAGAGTACATTGATGAACAAAAAACAGGAACAGAAAAAGATAGAAAAGAACTAAAAGAGGGGTTTGAAAAATTAAACAAAGGAGCTATTAGAGGTACAAATTGCATAATGTTCATAAATATTATGATAAAAGTTGTATTTTTTAATGTTCTAGCATTGATTTTTTAGGCAATATGTGGTAAAATAGCATGGTACATAAAAATGAATAAAGAAAACCGTTAGGAGGAATACTAAATGCAAATAGCAAAAATAATATTAACAGTATTAGATATAATAATATGTATAGCCGTTACAATATTAGCAATGATTTCATCAAAAGAAGATGCAGGTTTATCATCAACAATAACAGGTTCATCTTCAAATAATTTCTTTGAAAAAAATAAAGGAAGAACAAAAGAAGGAAAACAGAAAAAATGGACCATAATATTGGGAATAGCTTTTGTAATTGTTACAATTGCACTTTCAATAATATATATAGCATAGTAATTTAGTAAGGAGCGGTTTACCCAACCGTTCCTTTTTGAGTTTTAAGGAGGGTATATGAGAAAAGAATTTAAAATAGGAACATTTAGAAAAAATCAAAAAGGATTTGGTTTTGTAAAAATAGAAGAATTAGAAGATGAGATTTATATATCTAAAGAAAATACTTTAAATGCATTAAATGGAGATACTGTTCAAATTGAAATAAAAGCAAATCAAGAAAAAACAGAAGATCAGAAAATAGAAGGAAAAATAATCAAAATAATTAGACACGAAAAAAATACAGTAGTAGGCACATTTCAAAAAAATAGAAATTTTGGATTTGTAGTACCAGATGATAAAAACTTTGGAACAGATATATTTATTTCAAAATCACATTGGGGAAAGGCTAGAAATAATCACAAAGTTTTAGTTAAAATAACTAAATATCCAGAAAAGGGCAAAAATGCCGAAGGAGAGATAATAGAAGTTCTTGGAGGAATCAATGAAGCTGGAGTAGATATGCTATCATTAATAAAACAATATGAACTTCCATATAAATTCCCTGAAGAAGTTGTAAATGAAGCAAAAGCATTTGGAACTAAAATAAATCCAAATGACATGGAAAATAGAAAAGACTTGCGTAATGATATTATATTTACAATAGACGGAGAAGATGCAAAAGATTTAGATGATGCAATTCATGTAGAAAAGTTAGCTAATGGAAATTACAAACTAGATGTTCATATTGCAGATGTTAGTCATTATGTAAGAGAAAAGACCGAATTAGATAAAGAAGCATATTTAAGAGGAACAAGTATTTATATGTTAGGAAGAGTTATTCCTATGCTTCCAAGAGAACTTTCAAATGGAATTTGTAGCTTAAATGCAGGTGAAGATAGGTATACACTTTCATGTTCTATGGAAATTACTCCAAAAGCTAAAATAGTAAATTCAGATATATATAAAGCAGTTATAAATGTAACTGAAAGAATGTCTTATACAGATGTGCAAAAAATATTGGACAAGTCTGATAAAGAAGTTTTAACAAGGTATGAGAAATATATTAAAGATTTCGAATTAATGGCAGAACTTGCAAACATTTTAAAGGCAAAAAGGAACGAAAATGGCTATTTAAATTTAGATATTCCAGAAAGTAAAATCATACTTGATGAAAACGGATTTGCAATAGATGTAAAGAAATACGAAACATATTTTTCGAATGAAATAATAGAGCAATTCATGCTAGCGGCAAATGAAACGGTTGCTGAAAAATTCTATTGGCTACAAGCACCATTTATATATAGAAATCACGAAGCACCAGCTTTAGATAAAGTTAAAGAGTTAAATAAAGTATTATTTAATTTTGGATATAAAATAAAAATATCAAAAGAAGATATTATTTATCCAAATGAATTTGCAAAAATTCTAGAAGATGTAAAAGGAAAACCTGAAGAAAAAGTAGTATCAAATATTATTTTAAGAACGCTTAGAGTTGCAAAATATGAAGCAGAAAATAAAGGACATTTTGGAATTGCAAGTAAATATTATTGTCATTTTACATCACCTATTAGAAGATATCCAGATTTATTTATACACAGAATAATTTCAAAATATATTGAAACAAATTATATGGTTAATGATTTTTGGATTAAAAAATATGAAAAAAGAGCAGAGAAAAGAGCAGAAAATTGTTCTGAACGAGAAAGAACTGCAACAAAAGTAGAAAGAGAAGCAATAGACATTAAAAAGGCAGAATTTATGGAAGATAAAATTGGAGAAGAATATGATGGAATTGTTTCATCTGTAACGAACTTTGGAATATTTGTTGAGTTAGATAATACTGTTGAGGGATTAATAAGATACGAGAAACTTGGTGATGAGTATTTTATATATAATGAGGAAAGAAGAGAGGCTATTGGAGAAAATTCACACAAAGTATATAAAATAGGAGATAAAGTTAAAATTAGAGTTATAGATGCTAATAAATTATTAAGAAGAATAGATTTTGAGATAGTATAATAAATGATTTTACAATTAATATTAAAATAACTTGACAAAAATATTTCATAATATATAATGTAATGGATAAAATAGAGATAGCACTAAGAAAAACACAAGATAAAAACAGCCCCAGTGCTAGGAAAGGAATGGAGAAAATGGAAAATCAAAATCCCGAAGAAGAAGCAAAAGTAAAGAAAATGATAGATGACTTAATGGAAAAAGCAAGAAAAGCTTCTCAAGAATATTTAAAACTAGACCAAGAAACTATTGATAACATTACAAAAGCAATGTCAATGGCAGGTCTAGAACATCATATGGAATTAGCAAAAATGGCAGTTGAAGAAACAGGAAGAGGAATTTATGAAGACAAAATAACAAAAAACATGTTTGCAACAGAATATGTATATCATAGTATAAAATATGAAAAAACAGTTGGAGTAATAGATGAAAACGAAGAAGAAGGATATGAAGAAATTGCAGAACCAGTAGGAATAATAGCAGGAGTAACACCAGTAACAAACCCTACATCAACAACAATGTTTAAATCAATTATATCAGCAAAAACAAGAAATGTAATAGTATTTGGTTTTCATCCATCTGCACAAAAATGTAGTGTAGCAGCAGCAACAATAATGAGAGATGCAGCAATAAAAGCAGGAGCACCAGAAAATTGTATATTATGGATAGAAGAACCATCAATATTAGCTACAAGAATGTTAATGAATCACCCAGATGTAAACTTAATATTAGCAACAGGTGGAACAGGAATGGTAAAATCAGCATATTCATGTGGAAAACCAGCTTTAGGAGTTGGACCAGGAAATGTACCATGTTATATTGATAAAACTGCAAAACTAGAAACATCTGTAAATGACTTAGTAATGTCAAAATCATTTGACAATGGAATGATTTGTGCTTCAGAACAGGCTGTTTTAGTTGATGAAGAAATACATGATAAATTTGAAGAATTAATGAAAAATGCAGGTTGCTATTTTGTAAATGAAGAAGAAAAAGAAAAATTAAAAAATAGTATGTTTGATGAAACAAAAGGACATAAATTAAAATCACATGTTCCAGGACAAAGTCCAGCACGTATAGCAAAAGATGCAGGATTTGAAGTCCCTGAAAATACTAAAGTTTTAGTAGTATATGAAGAAGGAATTGGAGAAGAATACCCATTCTCTAAAGAAAAATTAAGTCCAGTATTAACATATTACATTGTAAAAGATAAAAAAGAAGGAATTGATAAAGCTGAAAGATTATTAGAATTTGGTGGATTAGGACATTCAGCTGTAATTCATTCAGAAAATACTGAAACAATACAAGAATTTTCAGCCAGAATGAAAGCTGGAAGAATTATTGTAAATTCTCCATCAACACATGGTGCAATAGGAGACATATATAATACAAATATGCCATCTTTAACACTTGGATGTGGTTCATTTGGAGGAAACTCAACAACAGCAAATGTATCAAGTGTAAACTTAATAAATATAAAAAGAGTTGCGAAAAGGAGAGTTAATATGCAATGGTTTAAAGTTCCAGAAAAAATATATTTTGAGGCAGGTTCAATAGCATACTTAGAAAAAATGCCAAATATAGAAAGAGCATTTATAGTAACAGATGAAGGAATGAGAAAATTAGGATATGTAGATAAGATTTTATATCATTTAAGAAAAAGAAAAAATCATGTACATTGCGAAATATTTAGTGAAGTAGAATCAGATCCATCATTTGAAACAATTAATAAAGGATTAGAAGCTATGGATTTATTCAAACCTGATGTAATAATTGCATTAGGAGGAGGAAGTCCAATAGATGCTGCAAAAGGAATGTGGCTATTCTATGAGAACCCTGATGCAGACCCAGAAGGCTTAAAATTAAAATTCATGGATATACGTAAACGTACTTACAAATTTCCTAAAATGGGCTCAAAAGCTAAAATGGTAGCAATACCAACTACTTCTGGAACTGGTTCAGAAGTAACATCATTTGCTGTAATAACAGATAAAGTAAAAAATAAAAAATACCCATTAGCAGATTATGAGTTAACTCCTGATGTTGCAATAATTGACCCAGACTTAGTAATGAGCTTGCCAAAATCAATTACAGCAGATACAGGAATGGATGTATTAACACATGCGTTAGAAGCATATGTTTCTGTTATGGCATCTGATTATACAGATGGTTTAGCAGAAAAAGCTGTTGAATTAGTATATAAATATTTAAGAGAAGCATATGAACATGGAGATAATAAAATTGCTAGAGAAAAAATGCATAATGCAAGTACAATAGCAGGTATGGCATTTACAAATGCGTTTTTAGGCGTATGCCATTCAATGGCACATAAAATAGGTGCAGAATTCCATTTACCACATGGAAGAATAAATGCAATATTACTTCCTTATGTAGTAAGATATAATGCAACAAAACCTACAAAATTTGTATCTTGGCCAAAATATGAATATTATATTGCTGATAAAAAATATGCAGAAATGGCTAAGAAAATTGGATTAAAAGCTGATACTGTTGAAGAAGGTGTAAATTCTTTAATAGAAGAAATTAAAAATATGAATAAACAATTAAATATTCCAAAATCTTTCAAAGAAGCAGGAATTGATGAAGCAGAATTTTTAGCTAAGGTGGATTTATTAGCAGACAGAGCTTTTGAGGATCAATGTACAACAGCTAACCCAAGAGTACCACTTGTTTCTGAAATTAAACAAATGCTACTTGACAGTTTCTATGGAAAATAACAAATTGTGCCGGTTCCCTTTTGCCAAATTACGATTTTGGCATTTGGTGCCGGTTCTTTTTTGTTAAAAAATTTTTAAAAGAATTGACGTTAAAACATTAAAGTGATAAAATCAATTAGAATACGCAAGTATTTTGTCGAAATCAACACAGTCATCAAGGAGGTAGCATCATGAGCAAATTTGGTAAGGTTGTTTTCATTGGCATTAATCAGTGTCCGACAGGTTACATGCTTCGAGAGTGCTATCCTAATGTACTCTTAGAAAAGTATGTAAGAAGTAGTGATGATGACGCACTTAAAGTTTCTATTGAAGCGGAGTTTGAGGAAAAGAAGCTTCTTAAATTTGAGGATTTGTGTGAATGCTTGGAAAAAGCTCGTAAAATTGTTCCTGATATGAATGTTCCAATTCATGTAGATGTATATTCTGCAGATGGAAGTCCTCTTGTTTTGAAAATTCCTTTTGGTCCTGAAAAAGAACCTGAATGGGATAAAATGTATGAAGAAAAACTTAAAGAATTAGAGGTCAAGATATTGAGCCTCTAAGGCTGTGCAAAGTAGGTTAGCAATTGCTAGCCTACTTTTTATATAAAAATTTATAATAAATTTCTCAAAAAAAGAGGGAATTATGTAAAATTCGTCGAATAATATAATTATGCAAGTTTATATGTAGGAGTGGGGGTAAATGTTGCGATATAGTGATGAAATTATAGAAGAAATAAGACAAAACAACGATGTAGTAGATATAATATCACAATATGTACATTTAACAAGAAAAGGACGAAATTACTTTGGATTATGTCCATTCCATAACGAAAAATCTCCATCATTTTCAGTTTCACCAGACAGACAAATATTTCATTGTTTTGGATGTGGTGTAGGAGGAAATGTATACACATTTTTAATGAAAATAGAGGGAATAACATTTAAAGAAGCATTAGAGCAATTAGCAGAAAGAGCAAATATACAATTGCCAACACTAACAAGTGGTGCAGATACTGCAAAAGAAGAATTAAAAGCAAAAGTCTATAAAGTAAATGAATTCACAGCAGAATTTTATCATCAAAATTTGTACAAGCCAAACGCCAAAATGGCACAAGAATATGTAAAAAAGAGAAAGTTAAATCAAGAAACTTTAGAAGCATATAAAATCGGGTTCTCAGGCAAATTTGATGAACTATATAAAGCACTAAAACAACAAGGATTTGGAGAAAAAGAAATATTAGAATCAGGGTTAGTAAACAAAAATGATAATGGAACATATATAGACAGATATAGAAACAGGTTGATGTTCCCAATATGTGATGCAAGAGGAAAAGTAATTGCATTTGGAGGAAGAGTATTAGATGATTCAAAACCTAAGTATATAAATTCTCCAGAGAATATTGTTTATAGTAAAGGAAGACATTTATTTGGACTAAATGTTGCAAAAAAATATTCTTCTAAAAAACTATTAATAGTTGAAGGGTATATGGATGTAATATCATTACATCAAAGAGGAATTGAAAATGTAGTCGGAGCTTTAGGTACTGCACTAACAGAACAACAAGGTTGGCTTTTAAGAAAAAGCACAGAACAAGTAATATTAGGATTTGATGCTGATGGAGCTGGACAAACAGCAGTAGCGAGGTCAATGGAAATTTTACAAAATATGGGGTGTGACATGAGAGTGTTACAAATCGAAGGAGCAAAAGACCCAGATGAATTTATAGTAAAATTTGGAGAAGGCAGATTCAAATTAGCAATGGAAAATGCCATATCATTGGTAGAATTTAAAGTCAAAAATCTTAGAAAAGATATTAATTTAGAAAATGCAGCAGATAAAATAAAATTCTTAAACGAAATAGCAAAAATACTTGCAAAAGTAGAAAATACAATAGAGAGAGAAATATACATAGAAAAAATTGCAAAAGGGTATAATATATCAAAAGAAGCGATTTTTGCTGAAGTAAACAAATTAATATATTCTAATTCTAAAGGAATTCAAACACTACAAGAGCAAAATAAAACAATAAGAAAAGTAGAACAAGATAAAGAAGAAAAAATTTCAGTGAATGAAAACTTAATTAAAAGAGAAAATACAATAATAGCATTACTAATTGATGCAAATAAAAATGTTTTTGAAAAAATCAAGCAAAACATTAAACCAGAAGACTTCAAAGATTCAATAAACAGAGAGATTGCACAAAAATTGTATGAAGAATTAGAAAAGCAAGATAGTAATATTAATAAACTTATAGATACATTTGATGAGGAAACTCAAAATCATATAACCATGGTAATGGCAACAGATTATGAGATAGAAAATGTAGAAAAAGCAGTTGATGATATATTACAGAAATATAAAAGAGAAAAACTAGATGATAGAAAACAAGAGATTTTAAAACAACTTGAGACAGAACAAGATACAGAAATTAAACAACAATTAGGTAAAGAGCTAAATAGTATAATTATAGAATTAGCCAAAATTAAGTAGGGGTGAATTTTTGTGGGGAAAAGTAAAGAATTAGATCAAGAAAAATTACAAGAAGAAAAGGACAAATTAAAAAAAGAAATAAAAGTAATTAAAGAAAACAAAGCAAAAAAAGATGTAGAAAAATCAGAAATTGAAGAAAAACCAGTTGTAAAAGAAGAAAAGACAGAAGAACAAAGAGAGCAAGAAGAAAATGATAAAGTTAAAGACATTGTAAAAAAAGCTAAAGAAACTGGAAAAATGACTTATGGGGAATTAGCAAAAGAATTAGAAGACACAAATCCAGAACAAATAGACAAAGTATTTGACGCATTTGAAGAAATGGGTGTAAGTCTTTTAAATGATGATTTTGAGGAAGAACCAGATATTGATGACTTAAAAGAAGTAGAAGATTTAAAATTAGATGAAATCACAGACACAAGTTTTGAAGGAATAAGTGTTGACGACCCAGTAAGAATGTATTTAAGAGAAATAGGAAAAATACCACTTTTATCATATGAAAAAGAATTAGAATTAGCAAAAAGAATACTTGATGGTGATGAAGAAGCAAAACAAGAATTAGCAGAAGCAAACCTTAGATTAGTAGTAAGTATTGCTAAAAAATATGTTGGAAGAGGAATGTTATTCTTAGACTTAATACAAGAAGGAAATATGGGACTAATTAAAGCAGTAGAAAAATTTGATTATACAAAAGGATTCAAATTTAGTACTTATGCAACATGGTGGATAAGACAAGCAATTACAAGAGCAATTGCTGACCAAGCAAGAACAATAAGAATTCCAGTACACATGGTAGAAACTATAAATAGACTTATTCGTACATCAAGACACTTATTACAACAATTAGGAAGAGAACCTACTCCAGAAGAAATAGCTGAAGAGATGGAAATATCTGTAGATAAAGTAATGGAAATTCAAAAAATAGCACAAGATCCAGTATCATTAGAAACACCAATTGGTGAAGAAGATGATAGTCATTTAGGCGACTTTATCCAAGATGAAGATTCTCCAGCACCACATGATGCTGCTTCATATACATTATTAAGAGAGCAACTAGAAGAAGTAATGGGAACATTAACACCTAGAGAAGCAAAAGTTTTAAAACTAAGATTTGGACTAGAAGATGGAAAAGCAAGAACACTTGAAGAAGTAGGAAAAGAATTTGATGTAACAAGAGAGAGAATTCGTCAAATAGAAGCAAAAGCATTACGCAAGCTAAGACACCCAAGTAGAAGCAAAAAACTTAGAGATTACATGAACTAATAATACTAAAGCTGTTGTTTATACAAAATTAGACAACAGTTTTTTTAAAAAAATAAAAAAGGAGTATAATATGGACCAAATTATAGAAATAGTTAATAAATTAAATTTTCAAACTGTAATTGATATAATACTTGCAATAGCGATAATATTAGTATTTAGAATTATCAGCCCAATAATTTCAAGTAGCATCATAAAAATTTTTATACATAAAAAGAAAGACAAAAAAGAAGTAAAGAAAAATCCATTTTATTTACCATTACGAACAATAATAACTTTTATAGGCATATTTTTAGCTTTAGGAGTTTTAAAAAATGCAATAACTGTAACACCAGAAATATCTGTTGTAATAAGCAAAATAATAAAAATTGCAATGATTATATTTGTAGCGAAAGCTTTTGGAGATGGACTTCACGAAAAAAATGGAATATTTGCAAAAGTAAAAACAAAATCAGGAAAAGAAATGGACCAAACAACAGTCAATATGATTTTAAGAGTAATAAGAATTGCAATATACATAGTAGCAGGATTTATGGTTATTTCAGAATTAGGATATGATATAAGTGGATTTATAACAGGACTAGGAATTGGTGGTGTTGTAGTTACACTTGCGGCACAAGACACAGCAAAAAGTTTGATTGGTGGAGTTTCAATATTTGTGGATAGACCTTTTAAAGTAGGAGACTATGTAAAAGTATTAAACTATGAAGGAACTGTTGAAGATATAAAATTTAGAAGCACAACGATTAGAACAGGAGATAATTCAGTGTTGCATATACCAAATGCACTAATGTCAACTGAAGCAATTGTTAACTATACAGAAATGGAAAAAAGAAGATTTTATACAAATCTACTTTTAGATGTTAATACTCCACTTGAAAAAGTAGAAAGAATAAGAGAAAAAATAGAAAATATATTACACCAAAAAACAGATGTAATAGAAGATTCAATAATTGTAAAATTCCAAACAATTTCTAATGATGGAATTAACTTAATGGTAATAGCATATTTTGCCCAAACAAATTACTCAAAATATTTAGAAATCCAACAACAAGTTAATTATGAAATCATGTCAGAATTAAAAAATGAAAATATAGATTTATCACAAAAAGCCCAAACAGTATTTGTAAAAAATGTATAAACAAATGTACCAATATGTTAACTAAAATTTCACAAAAAAGACATATACATAAAGTATAATATTAGAGAAAAAGCGGATTAAATGTAATCTTGGAGGAGAAATTTATGGAAGAAACATATATTTTAGTAGTAGACGATGAATCAAGAATGAGAAAACTTTTAAAAGACTTTTTAATTGCAAAAGGATATAAAATACTTGAAGCAGAAGATGGAGAAAAAGCTATAGAAGTTTTTGAAGAAAACCGAAATAAAATAAAATTAATATTGTTAGATGTAATGATGCCAAAACTTGATGGTTGGTCAGTTCTTAGAAAAATACGCCAAGAATCAAATGTGCCTGTAATAATGCTGACAGCTAGAGGAGAAGAACAAGATGAATTATTTGGATTTGAACTTGGTGTAGATGAATATATATCAAAACCATTTAGCCCTAAAATACTTGTTGCAAGAGTAGAAGCGATATTAAAAAGAGTATATGGTGATATTAAAGAAGTTAAAGATTATGGTGGAATAACAATAGACCAAGAAGGAAGAACTGTAAAAGTTGATGGCAAACCAATAGATTTAAGCTTAAGAGAGTACGAATTATTAAAATATCTTTTAGATAATGAAAATATAGCATTATCAAGAGATAAAATTTTAAATAATGTATGGAATTATGACTATTATGGAGATTCTAGAACAATAGATAGCCATATAAAGAAAATCAGGCATAAATTAGGCAAAAAAGGAAAGTACATTGAAACAATAAGAGGAATAGGATATAAATTTGAAATAAAAAATAAGCAATAGAGGTTCAATTAAATGAAAATCTTTAATAAAAAAGTAAAATCAGTTAGAGCAAAATTATTTTTTACATTATGCATTACAGTAATATCAATTATTTTGTTTTTAATATTAGTAAATAATTTGGTTTTAGAACAATATTATCAATACATGAAAAGTAATCAATTAAAATCTGTTTATAAAGCAATAAATGACTACTATAATAGCAATAACCCTAATATAAATATATCAGAAGAATTGGATGAAATATCTATAAAAAATAATTTTGATATAATAATAAAAGACGAAAATGATGTAGCAGTATATTTATCTAGTAAAGATTATTTATCAAATATTCGAAAAATTATAGATTTTTGGGGAATAAATAGAAGACAAGAATATACAATTTTAGAAGAAACAGATAGTTTGGAAATACGAAAGATTAGAGATATAGAAACAAATGCAAACTATATTTTATTATCAGGAAAGCTAGATAATGGCTATTATACATATATAAGAATACCAATTTCATCAATACAAGAAAGTGTAAGAATTTCAAACAGATTCTTATATTTAATCGCAGGTATAGTAATAGTAGTTGGTGGAATAGCAATTATATATATATCAAAAAATTTTAGCGAACCAATTTCAGAATTAAATGCTATTGCAAAAAAAATGTCAAATTTAGACTTTAGTCATAAATATAATGTTACAGATGACGACGAGATAAACGAGTTGGGCAAAAGTATAAATGTAATGTCAGAGAAACTAGAAAAGACAATTAATCAGTTAAGAAATACCAATATAGAACTGGAAAAAGATATTGAGAAAAAATCTAAAATTGACGAGATGAGAAAAAGTTTTATCTCAGACGTATCACATGAATTAAAAACACCTATTGCTTTAATTCAAGGATATAGTGAAGGACTTTTAGAAAATGTAAATTCAGACCCAGAAAATAGAAAATTCTATGCTGAAGTAATATTGGATGAAAGTAATAAAATGGACAAAATGGTTAGACAATTAATTGAACTTACAAAACTTGAATATGAAAAAAGAGAATTCAATAATAGAGTATTTAATATAGTTGAATTAGAAAAAGAAATTGTAAGAACTTCACAAGTTATGTTTGATGAAAAAGGAGCAAAAGTTGAATTTGATACAAAAGATAAAATTAATGTATTTGCAGATGACTTTTATGTAAGTCAAATAATCACAAATTATTTGACAAATGCAATTAAACATGTTGAAGAAATAAATGGAGAAAAATATATAAAAATAACAAATACACTATTACCAGACAAGGAAAAAGTTAGAATAACAGTATTTAATACAGGATATAATATTTCAAAAGAAAACTTATCTCGTGTATGGAATAGATTTTTCAAGGCAGATGAAGCTCGTAATAGAGAAGATGGAGGAAGCGGAATAGGATTATCTATAGTTAGAGCTATTATGAATAATTATGGTAATGATTATGGCGTAGAAAACAAAGAAAATGGTGTTGAATTTTATTTTGACATAGACTTTGCCAAAGAGGCAGAAATCAAAAATAAAGAGGAGTAATCCTTTTTATTTTTTTTGCCATTAAGGACCGTCCCCGTGACAAAACTACAGTAAAACTCTTGCTATTTTTGACATTTTACGATAAAATACAACAAGAAAGGTGAGAAACATGTATTTAAAGAGACTAGAAATGCAAGGATTCAAGTCATTTGCTGATAAAACTGTACTTGAATTTATGCCAGGAATAACAAGTGTAATAGGCCCAAACGGTTCAGGAAAAAGCAATATATCTGATGCAATAAGATGGATATTAGGAGAGCAAAGTATGAAATCATTAAGAGGTTCAAAAACTCAAGATATCATATTTGCAGGAACTCAAAATAGAAAATCATTAGGATTTGCAGAAGCATCATTAATATTTGATAATACAGATGGAACATTACCAATAGAATATTCAGAGGTTACAGTTACAAGGAAAATTTACAGAAGTGGTGAAACAGGATATTACATTAATAAAGTTCCATGCAGATTAAAAGATATAGTAGAACTATTTATGGATACAGGAATAGGAAGAGATGGGTATTCAATAATAGGTCAAGGGAAAATAGATGAAATTTTAAGTAATAAATCAGAAGATAGAAGACATATATTTGAGGAAGCTGCTGGAATTGTTAAATATAGAGCAAGGAAAGAAGAAACAGAGAAAAAATTAGAACAAACAAAATTAAATTTACTAAGAATAAATGATATTTTATCAGAAATAGAATCTAATTTAGAACCATTACAAATGCAATCAGATAAAGCAAAAAAATACTTAAATTTAAAAGAAGAATTAAAAAACATTGAAGTTGGACTATTTTTATATAATATAGAAAAATATAAACAAAGTTTAGAAGAATTATCAAATGATGAAGAAATCATGAAATCAACACTAAATCAAGAAGAAGGAAAACTTGAAAAAATCAAGATTTTAAAAGAAGAACTAAAAGATAAAATTGACGAAATTACTACACAAATTGAAAAACTACAAAACATTGGATTTGAAAGTCAAAAAGAAATAGAAAAATTAAATTCAAATATTAATGTTGCAGAAACTAAAATACAAAACAATATAGAAAATGTAGAAAGAAACAAAAATGAGATTACAGAGTTAGAAGAAAAAATTAATAATTTGAAACAAGAAATAGAACAAAAACAGACAAGAAAAGACAATTTAAAACAAAACAAAGAAAAGTTCGAAAATGAGTTAAAAGAAAAAGAAGAAGAATTGCAAAAACTAACAGAAAAATTAAGCTCAAAAGAATTAGAGATAGAAAAATTAAAAAAACAAGTAGAAGAAAATACAGACAAAAAATATGAATTACAATCAGAGATAAGTATGCAAACAGCGAATTTTGAAAATTTAACACAAAGACAAAAACAAGTAAAACAAGAAATAAGTAATAATGTTTCAGAACTTGACAGAGCAAGAATGAAAAAAGAAGATATTTCAAAAGAATTCTATGAAATAGAAGCTGAGAGAAATCAAATTTTAAAACAAATTGAAGATATAGACACACAAAAACAAGAAGTAAATAATAAGATAAAAGAATTTGATTTACAAATTGTAAATAGTACGAATGACATGAGAATGAAGCAATCTAGGCATAATTTTTTGGTAGAAACAGAAAAAGAAAAAGAAGGATATGTAAAGAGTGTAAAATCTTTGCTATTAGATTGCGAAAAAATCAAAGAACTTGGAAAAGGAATGCATGGAGTTTTAGCTAATATAATTTCAGTTCCAAGTGAATATGAAACAGCTATAGAAATGTGTTTAGGAATGAGCCTTCAAAATATTGTAACAGATACAGAAGAAGATGCAAAAAGATTAATTGAACATTTAAGAAAAAATAATTTAGGAAGAGTGTCATTTTTACCTATAACATCAGTAAAAGGTAAGAAACTAGAAAATATAAAAGGTAAAAAAAACGGGGTTGTAGGAATTGCATCAGATTTAGTATCATTTGATAGAAAATATGAACAAATAATACTAAACTTATTAGGAAGAACTGTTGTTGTGGATAATATGCAAAATGCTATAAATATAGCAAAAGAAAATAATTATTCATTTAGAATTATCACAGTTGAAGGAGATATAATTAATCCATCAGGTGCAATTACAGGTGGATCAGTTGCTAAAAAAACTGTAAATATATTAGGAAGAAGTAGAGAGATAGAAAGCTTAGAAAAAGAAATCAAAAAAATAAAATCAAAAATAGAGAAGCTAGAGAAAGAAAAAGAAGAATATATAAATTCATCAGAAGTTATTATAGAACAAGTTCAAGGCTTAGAAAAGCAATTACAAGAAACTGATATAACATATGCAACAGGAAAGCAAAGAGTATCTTCAATAGATGAAAATATACAAACAATTCAAAAAAGAATAGAAAAACTAAAAGAAGAGAGTTCAAAAATAGAAGAAAAACAAAAAGAGATACAAACACAAAAACAAGAAAACGAAAAACAAATTGAACATATGAAAGAACAAAATGAAGAAGATCAAAAAATAATAGATGAATTTTCAAACTCTAACAAAGAAAGCCAAGAATATATAGATAATTTAAATTTGGATATAACAAATTTAAAAATATCTGTATCATCATTCAATGAAAGTGAAGTTTCAATTCAAGAAATGACAGATATGCTAAAAACAGAAATTGAAACTCATACAAAAAACAAGGAAAATAAAAATAAACAAATAGAAAAAGCAAAAGAAGAAAACATTCAATTAAAGGCAGAGATAGAAAATACAAAACAAGAAATAGAGAAAGTTAAAGAACAAGTTGCAAATAGTGGAGAAAATATTGAAAAACTAAAACAAGAAAGAATTCAAAAAAATGAAAAACTAACAGAAAAAGAAACCGAGCAAACTTCAGAATTCAAAACTATAGAAGATTTGAAAGCCCAAATTACAAAATTAGAAGTAAAGAAAACGAAAACAGAAGAAGATATTACTGACATTATAAATAAAATGTGGGAAGAGTATCAGCTTACGCCAAATAATGTTAAAGATTATCAAAAACCAGAAAATATTGCATTAACACAAAGAAAAGTAAATGAACTAAGAACTGATATAAGAGAGCTTGGAAGTGTAAATGTAGATTCAATAGAAGAATACAAAAATCTAAAAGAAAGATATGACTTTATGTGTGAGCAAAGACTTGATTTAGAAAATACTATGTCAAAACTAAGAAAAATAATTCAAGAAATGCTTGAAACTATGAAGCAACAATTCAAAGAAAAATTTGAAATAATTAATAAAAACTTTGGAGAAGTTTTCAAAGAATTATTTGGTGGAGGAATGGCAGAAGTATCTTTGACAGACGAAGAAAATATACTAGAGTGTGGAATAGATATAACAGTACAACCACCAGGAAAGAAACTTCAAAACATGACACTTTTATCAGGTGGAGAAAAAGCATTTACTGCAATAGCATTACTTTTTGCAATTTTAAAAATAAACCCTGCACCATTCTGTGTACTTGATGAAATTGAAGCTGCACTTGATGATGTAAATGTTTATAGATATGCAGAGTATTTAAAGAAGTTTTCTAAAGAAACACAATTCTTAATTATAACTCATAGAAAAGGAACAATGGAAGCGGCAGATACTGTATATGGTGTTACAATGGAGGAAAAAGGTATTTCTAAATTGCTTTCAATGAAACTAAAACAATAATCTTATTAAAATAGGGTGTTCTAAATTTGAACACCCTATAATTTTGATATTATCTTAAATTTCTCAAAGCTTCTATTCTATCCTCTGTACTAGGATGAGTAGACCATATATTTGTACTATTTTTCTTTTTTCTAAAAGGATTTACAATATACATATTTTCAGTAGCATTATTTGCAACTTTTAACTGATTAGGATCTCCAGAAATTTTTTCAAGAGCTGAAATTAATCCATCCGGATTACGTGTAAATTCAACAGCTGTGGCATCTGCTAAAAATTCTCTTTTTCTTGAAATTGCAAGTTGCATAAGTTTTCCAAAAATAGGTGATAAAATTAAGAAAATTAGTCCAATTAGCATTAAGATTGCATTTCCTCTGCTATCATCATCGTCATTATCACGAATTCCACCCCAAAATGCTACTCTAGTAAATAAATCTGAAAGCATTACAACAAATCCAACCATTACAGAAACAACTGCTGAAAGCATAATGTCATAATTTTTTATATGTGCCATCTCATGTGCAAGTACACCTTCTAATTCATAATATTCTAGTTTATCAAGTAATCCTGTAGTTACACATATTACAGCATGTTCCGGATTTCTACCTGTTGCAAATGCGTTTGGTTGAGCATCTTCTACAATATATAATTTTGGTGTAGTTGAAAGTCCAGAAGCAACAACTAATGAATCTAAAATATTAACTAATTTAGCATTTTCTTCTTTAGTTGCAGGTCTAGCTTTGTTTAAACTTAAAACAATTTTATCACTATAGTAATAAGAACCCCAAGTTGTTGCAACAGCAAAAATCATTGCTATTACAATAGAAATAGAACCCAAATCTAAAGCCATGCATATATAGTAAACTATAAGTGAAATGAATACTAAAAATGCAAAAACAATCCCCCAAGTTTTCATTTTGTTTTTCTTTATATCTTCAAACATTTATGACCATCCTTTCTATAAAGTAAAAGGTAGAACTGCTAAGCAACAATTCTACCCCTTTTAAAATCAATTATTTGTTAAAATCGACTTTTACATTTTTTCTTGCTTCTTCATTTTCTGTTTCAAACAATTCTCTTGCTTTAAAATTAAACATATTTGCAATTATGTTTGAAGGGAAAAGTTCTAATTTTGTGTTATACATTGTAACACTGTCATTATAAAATTGTCTTGAGAAAGAAATTTTATTTTCTGTATTACGTAGTTCTTCAGATAATTCTGAGAAGTTTGTATTTGCTTTCAAATCTGGATAATTTTCTGAAACAGCCATTATAGTTTTTAATGTATCAGAAAGTTCATTATCTAATTTTGCTTTTTCAGCAACTGATGATGAATTTGCCCATGATGTTCTTAATGAAGCTATTTTCTCAAATGTTTCAGATTCATGTGTCATATATCCTTTAACAGTTTCAACAAAATTAGGAATTAAATCAAATCTTCTTTGTAATTGTACATCAATTTGACTCCAAGCATTGTCAACTTTTAATTTTGCTGATACTAAACTGTTATACATTGCTATAACCCAAATTACTAATACAGCAATTATTGCTATTACAATCCACATAATAATACCTCCTTTGGATTTTCTAATAGTTATATAATAACATATATTAAATGTTTTTACAATATTTTTACCAAAAAACATGGTGAAATTTGGGTGACTGAATTTTTATTTATTTACCAAAATATAAAAATAAAAAAATTTTTTTTGGAATTTTTTTTGTACAAGCAACATATAATATATTATACCAAGTATTCCCAAGGCTTACGGAAATTGGCACTAGAAAAACAAAAAATTTGACAAAATTCTAAATAAAGTGTATAATAGAAATGTCGTTAAAGGAGGATTTATGAATAAAAAAGATAGCGCATCTATCTCTATTCTAAAAATTATTGGTATTAGTTTAATAATAATCCTAATCTGTGGAGTAAGCGTAATGGCTACGGAAATAGACTTTAGGACAGTTAAGATAACAATGTCAAATGGATATGAAATGACAGTTATAACAACAAAAACTAATGTTGCAGAAATATTAGAAGATAATAGTATAATTGTTGAAGACGACGAAAGGGTAACACCCACATTAGATGAAGAAATATCAGATAATAATGAAATTAAGATAACAAATAAATCAGAACAAGAAATACAAATAGCTAAAATTTCAGAAAGTGGAATCGAAACAACATTAGATGAAATTTTAAAAAGCTATTCACCAATAATTGAAAAAATAGTGGTAGAACAAGAAACAATACCATTTGAAACAATAACAAAAGATGTTGCACAAGGGGCAACAGATACAAAAAATAAAGTTATAAAACAAGGCGAAGACGGAATAAAAGAAGTAACATATAAAGTAAAATATCAAAACGACATCGAAATAGAAAAAATTAAACTTTCAGAGAAAGTAGTTAAAGAGCCTGTAGATAAGATTGTGCAAATACAAAGAAATGTTGTAACATCAAGATCTTCTTCAAATAGAACAAGTTCAACAGCTACAACATCATCATATGTCGGAGCTAAATGGTCATATACATCAAATGAATTAGATTTGATGTGTGCTATTACAGCCCAAGAATGTGGTAGTAGTTATAATGGTGCATTAGCTGTTATTACTACAGCATGTAATAGAGCTGAATCAAGAGGAACAGACCCATTAACAGAATATAAAAGAACAGGACAATTTTGTTATTCAATTGATTCACATTGGAAAAAGAGATTAAATGGAAATTATTCTGCAAGTGTATTCCAAGCAGTAATTGATGCTTTGAATGGAAAAAGAAATCACAACTATTTTTCATTTAGATCAGCATCATCTGGTGCATCAGGAGTGAATATTGGAGGAAATGTATATTTCTAATTAATATTTAAATAAAAAATTCTCGGTATAAAATCCGAGAATTTTTTTGCTCACAAATTAAAATTAAAAAAATTACAAAAAAATAATGCAAAAAAAATATAAACATGGTATAATAAAATTGCCGAGAAAGTAGGAACAAATAAAAGGTTTATAGGTATAACCAAAAAGTAAAAACCTAAATATAAAAACATAAGGAAAACTAACAA
This sequence comes from uncultured Clostridia bacterium, assembly GCA_944387425.1. GTDB lineage: Bacteria > Bacillota > Clostridia > TANB77 > CAG-508 > CAG-269. The sequence goes on along the minus strand of CALXEV010000017.1, from coordinate 5,511 downwards.
TAAATGGAACAAAAAAATATAAGAAATTTTAGCATAATAGCACACATAGACCATGGAAAATCAACATTAGCAGACAGATTAATCGAAAAAACAGGAGTATTATCTCAACGAGAGATGGAAGAGCAAGTGTTAGATAACATGGACATAGAGAGAGAAAGAGGAATAACAATAAAATCTCAAGCTGTGCGAATGAGATATAAAGCCAAAGATGGACAAGAATACATATTTAACTTAATAGATACACCAGGTCATGTAGACTTTAATTATGAAGTATCAAGAAGTTTAGCAGCATGTGACGGAGCAATCCTAGTAGTAGATGCAAGTCAAGGTGTAGAAGCTCAAACATTAGCAAATGTATATTTGGCAATAGAAAATAATTTGGAAATCTTACCTGTTATAAACAAAATAGATTTGCCAAATGCAAGACCAGATGAAGTAAAACATGAAATTGAAGAAATAATAGGAATTCCAGCAATGGATGCACCATGTATTTCAGCAAAGTCAGGATTAAATGTAGATGAAGTACTAGAAAGAATAGTAACAGACTTACCTGCTCCAAAAGGAGATGAAAATGCCAAAACAAAATGTTTGATATTTGATTCATATTATGACAATTACAAAGGAGCAGTTGCATATGTAAGAGTTGTAGATGGAAAAGTAAAAGTTGGAGATGAAATCAAATTAATGGCAACAGGAAAAAGCTTTACAGTAGTTGATGTAGGTTTTTTTGAACCAGGAACATATTCAGCAACACAAGAAATAAAAGCAGGAGAAGTAGGATATATTGCAGCAAGTATAAAAAGTTTAACAGACATACATGTAGGAGATACAATAACATTAAAAAATAATCCTGCAGATGAACCATTACCTGGATACAAAAAAGTCACACCAATGGTATATTGTGGTTTATATCCAGTAGATGGTAGTGAATATGAAAACTTAAAAGTAGCTCTAGAAAAACTAAAATTAAATGATGCAGCACTAGAATATGAACCAGAAACATCAGCAGCACTAGGCTTCGGATTTAGATGTGGATTTTTAGGATTATTGCACTTAGAAATAATAGAAGAAAGACTAGACAGGGAATTTGATTTAGGACTAATAACAACAGCACCATCTGTAATATATAAAGTACATAAAACCACTGGAGAAGTTCTAGATATATACAATCCAGCAGATTTACCACCTCAAACAGAAATAGCATATATGGAAGAACCGATAGTAACGGCCAATATTATGACACCAAAAGAATATGTTGGAAATATTATGGATATCTGTCAAAATAGAAGAGGAATATTTATTGACATGAAATATCTAGATGAAAATAGAGTAACTTTAACATATGATATGCCTCTAAATGAAATTATATATGACTTTTTCGATAGTTTAAAATCAAGAACAAAAGGTTATGCATCATTTGACTATGAATTTAAAGAATATAGAGAATCAAAATTAGTAAAATTAGATATTCATGTAAATGGTGAACCAGTAGATGCATTATCATTCATTGTTTTTAAAGATAATGCATATGCAAGAGGCAAAAAAATGGTAGAAAAATTAAAAGAAGTCATACCAAGACATTTATTTGCAATCCCATTACAAGCTGTTGTGGGAGGAACAATAATTGCAAGAGAAACTATTTCAGCAATGAGAAAAGATGTATTAGCTAAATGCTATGGAGGAGATATAACAAGAAAAAAGAAATTACTTGAAAAACAAAAAAGAGGAAAAAAGAGAATGAGGCAAATAGGCAGTATAGAAATGCCACAAGAAGCATTTTTATCAGTTTTGAAATTAGATGATGAATAACCTTATAAGGAGAAAATTATGAAAGAAAAATTTGATGACCAAATAGAAGGAAGAAACTCAGTATTAGAACTACTAGAAAGTGGAAGAGATATTAATAAAATATTTGTAACCAGAGGAGAAAAACATGGTTCTATAAACAAAATCTTAGCAATTGCAAGAGAAAGAAAAATAATTGTAGTAGAAAAATCTCAAAAACAAATGGAAGAAATGGCACAAGAAGAAAATTATCAAGGGGTTATAGCAATAGTGCCACCATTTGAATATGTAGAAGTAGAAGACATATTAGCATATGCTAATGAAAAACAAGAACCGCCATTTGTGCTAATATTAGATGGAATAGAAGATCCACATAATTTAGGTTCTATAATAAGAACAGCAGAAACAGCAGGAGTTCATGGAATAATCATACCAAAAAGAAGGGCAGCATCTGTTAATAGTACAGTAAATAAAGCTTCAGCAGGAGCGGTAGAACACATGAAAATAGCAAGAGTAACAAATATTACAGACACAATAGACCAACTAAAACAAGCAGGACTATGGATTTGTGGAACAGATATAAATGCAGAAAAATACTATTATAACCAAGACTTAACAGGTCCATTGGGAATAGTTATAGGAAACGAGGGAAAAGGAATAAGCGAGAAAGTTAAGAAAAATTGTGATTTTTCAGTAAAAATCCCAATGAAAGGAAAAATTCAATCACTAAATGCAGCAGTATCTACAGGAATAATAGTATATGAGGCAGTAAAACAAAGGATAAAACAATAATATATACCAAAAAGGAGAATTAATATGAAGAATGGTAATAAAAAAATATTGATAATTGTAATTATAATTATCTTGCTTTTAGCTATAATTGGTGGCGTATTTGCTTTTCTATTTTTAGCAACAGATATATTTAAAAGTGATAAAGAATTATTTGGAAAATATATATATCAAAATACAGAACATTTAAATAAAATGTTAGATTCTCAAACACAAAAAATATATCAATCAGTCAAAGAAATGAATACATATGAAACAGATGTGGATGTTAGAATTAGCCATTCAGAAGGAGGAGAAGTATCTAATCCATTTAATAACTTGTCATTTCAATTAACATCACAAAAAGATGGAGATTATATTTATAAAATGGCACAAGTTGCTTATCAAGATCAGGAAGCATTACAAATCGAAGGCATAAAAGATGGAGAAATATATGGTGTAAGATTTTCTGATGTATTTAGACAATTTATAAGTGTAAGAAATGAAGAAGCAATCATGCAAGTTCCAAACAACCTTGAGCTAGATGCAGAAATGTTGAAAAATATAATGGGAATAATAAATGGAGATACAAATTTATTAGACAAAGTAATAACAAAAGATGAAATAAATCAGTTAAAAGAAAAATATACCAAAATAATTTTTGAAAGTTTTGAAAATGCTACATATAGTAGTCAAAAAGATGCAGTTATTACAGTAAATAATAATACAATAAATGCTAATGCATATACAGCTTCATTAACTTCTGAACAAGTTCAAAATATGATTGTTCAATTATTGAATAATTTGAAAACAGATGATATAATAATAGGTAAGCTTGAAACTTTAGGAATTACAACAGAGGAAGAAATCGAAGCACAAATAGATGAAATTTTAGAGAATTTAGGAATAGATCAAAAAATCCCAGCAATAAAAGTCACAGTATATCAAGAAAAAGGTGTAACAATAAGAACTTTAATTGAGATAGATTTAAATAAGATTACAATTGATAATACTGAGCAAGATGGAAATGTTGTTACAAAAATACAAATTGAAAACTTAAATGCCGAGCAAGTAAATCAACAAAACATTGAAATCTCTAAAACAAATACAGAAACAAAAGAAGATTATAACATAAAATTTGAAATAATAAATGGTGAAAGCACATATATATTTACAACTGATTTATCAACTGAAAATACTAACAATAATATAACTACTGAAATTAACAATCAATTCAAAACAGGTATTACTACTGTAGGTGTAAATTTGATAGCTCATACACAACAATATGTAGAAGAAAAAGTAGAGTTAAATGAAACTAATAATGTTATATTAAATGATTTAGATGATAATACTAGAAAAGGAATAATTAATAGAGTAGAAACAGAAGTACCTGCAAAAGTTGTATCAAGATTAGATACTTTAGCACAATTACTTTTTTCAAAATCATTAGACCAAATAATTGAAGAAACGGTTCCAGACGAACCAGAACAACCTGAACAAGAAAATCCTTCAACTGGAGAACCAACAGAACCACAGCTTTCACAAATAGAAGTAAATAGATTTAATGCTAAATTTGAATTTTATACAGGAGAATCTGTATCAGCGGAAAATGTTAGGACATTAGTTAATGAAGCTAAAACAAATTTAGCAAGTGCTCAAATAACACCTCAAGAAACAGAAGAACAAGAAAATCCAAACAATCAAGAAGAACCAAAGCAAATTTTTACATTAAATATAGAAAAAGATGTACCAAATGAAGAGCTTGCAAATAGTATCTTGGAAAAAATAAAAGATGATGCAAAATATAGAGTGTCAATAACTTATAATGAGCAAAACCAAATGATTCAAACTATAACTATTACAGAACTAGACTAATGTAGAAAGGAGAGTGACTATGAATCAAATCCTAATAACAGAAAAACTTTATGTGACTCCTGAACTAAAAAGGAAAAAGAAAATTTATAAAATTTTATTTATGATTTCAATCTTTTTAGTAATATCTTTATGTTCTATATATATTTATGCAGAATATGATAGAAATAAAGATTCAGGTGTTTCTGATGAAATCTTATCATCATTTCTAAGTAGTGATGATACTTTAGTAGGAGAAGAACAAAATGCATTGGTTGTTCAATTAACTCAAGAAGTTGCTGAGAATATAGAAGAATATCAGGAAACAGAGGAAGAACCAATAGAAGTCGCTCCGTCAACAGCTACATTTACAGCTTCAAATGGAAAAACATATGAATATATAGGAAGAGTTACAATTCCTAAAATAAATGTTGATTATGCTATTTTACCACAAGCATCAGATATTAAAACTATAGAAGCTCTAATGAAAGTGTCAATTATAAAATTTCATGGTGCAGACCCAAACGAAGTTGGGAATTTGTGCTTAGTAGGGCATAATTACAGAAACTCTAGATTTTTTAGTAAAGTTCCTGACCTAGAAGTGGGAGACATTGTAGAAATAACAGATTTAAGTAAAAGAACAATACAATATGAAGTTTATGATATTCATACTGTATATCCTAACAATAGAGATGATACAACACAATATACAAATGGAAAAAGAGAAGTAACGCTAATTACATGTACAGATGATAGTGAACAAAGAGTTATAGTAAAATGTAGAGAAAAAGTATAACAAATAAATTACTCTCTTCATAATATACATTATGGAGGGAGATTTTTTATGGCAAGAATTTTAGTGTATAATCAAGATATAAATAGAATGGAATCATTTATTAGAGGAGAAAACGATCCAATGCCATATAATACGAATGGAACATTAAAAGTTAGAGAGTTTAGAGGCTCAAGCAGAAGTAATATTTTGTGGACAGATAAAAGGACTATGCAAGCTTGGAATAGCCAAAGATATATTTATGGTGCACCAATTTATGTTGGATTTGCATTTAAAAGACCTTATGAAGGAGGACATGGAAATCAAAGTCA
>CALXEV010000016.1 GCA_944387425.1 uncultured Clostridia bacterium | reverse complement strand
CTTTTCTTGTTTCTGTACTCTATTATAATCTACTGTAAAAAATACAACTCCTAAAACAACTATTATTCCTAAAATAATCCCAATTACTTTTAAAAACTTTTTCATAAACATTACCTTTTACCTTTCCCTTTATAATTTAATCTAAACAAAAAATTTCTATTTCCACTATAATATCACAAAAAGAAAAATTACTCTATACTTTCGTATAAAGTAATTAAAAAATTGTAATTTATATCTATCTATTCCTCACTTATTCTCTCATATTTTACAGCATTAATTTGTGCTGGGTATGTTGTCATCACATTTCCGTCATAAGTTATTTTTACTCTTTCTCCAATTTCATATTTTACATTAGTATCAATTTTTAATTTTTCTACCATTATTAAATCTGCTGATTTTTTTATTTCTTCATTTTCATCTGGCTCAACAAAAAATAGGTTTTCTTCTACTTGTGTTATTGTGCCACAAAATGAATATTCACTGTTTTTCATTTCTTTTTCAAATCTTTCCTCATATTCTTTCATTTCTTCTTCAAAGTCATTGTAATCCATAAACCAGCTACCTATCTTTATATCATCATATTCTGCTAATGTATGGAAATCTATTACTTTATAACCAAGACCTAAATATATCTTTGTTCCTCCATCATTTGCTTCATCTTTTAATATGCAAAATAATGGTGTTTCATTATTTTTCACTCTACTATAATCTATTATAAAAAATATAATGCCTAAAATAATTAATATTACTAAAATAAGTCCAACTACTTTTAATAATTTTTTCATAAACAATACCTTTTACCTTTCTTTTTATAATTTAATCTTAAAGATAAATTACTATTTTACTGTTCTATAAATCTATCAATCTTAAACTATCCTTGCTCCAAAAGGTGCAAGTGAAAGTTTTGCAATTTTGAAAAACTGCAAACCAAATGGTATTCCTACTATGGTTATGCACCATATACAACCGAAAATCAAGTTTTCAAGTGCCATAGGAATACCAAAGAAAATAATCCATATTATATTTGCAAATAATGATGGAACACCTCCACCATATTCGATTTCCTTTCCAAATGGAGCAAATGACATTGATGCAAACTTAAAGCATTGTATGCCATAAGGTATTCCAACAATAGTAATACACCAAATTATCCCAGATAGTACCCAAGAAAGTCCACTAAATAGACCTCCAAAGATAAACCACAATACATTTCCTAAAAAGCTCATACTTCAATCTCCTTTTCTAAAACATTAATTAATCTCATTATATCAGTTTTATATTACTATTGCTATTATTTATTCTTAAAACATTCTTAAATTTTTGTAATTTTTATAATCTTATTTTGCAAATAACACTTTTTCTGATTTATATTGTTTTATAATATGTGCAAATACTAAACTTATATAAATAATTGTAGATATTGCCATTAAACCAATATTTAATAAATTAATTGTTCCATTATTTATATCTGTAAATATTAGTGTAAAGTTTAAAAATGGCACTATTGAAAGTATTGGTGTTGTTGTTATTCCCATCATAAATGCTATCATACCAGGAAAGAATGATATAAATGTTAATGGTGTTAATGCACTTTGAGCTTCTTTAAATGTTTTAGAGGTACTTGCAATCGCAATACATAAACCACTTATAAAGAATGAGTATGCTATTATTACGATTACTGCAAATAGTATTGTAATTGGCGAATACATTACATCCATTCCTTCATAAATGCTAAACATATTCTTTGTAATCATCAATGATATTATTGCTAAAGCTAAACTTATTAATCCTGTGATAATTGATGATACTGTAACTCCTAAAAACTTTCCTACAATTATATCTCTACTTTTTATTGGAAATGTAAGTAATGTTTCTAATGTTCCTCTTTCTCTTTCACCTGCTGTTGTATCAGTTGCTGGATATGTTGCTGATACTGTTATTGCCATCATTATAAAAAGGAAAGCATAATTTTTGATATAATCTGCAAAGTAATTATCCTGTTCTAATACATTTTCTTCAACTGTTATAATGTTTAATACTTCATTTGGATTTATATTGTTTTCTTGTAAATAGTTTTGTTGCATAAATTGTTTATATGTATTAAAATATGTTTCCATTAAACTACTTGCAAATGTACTATTATCAGAGCCGTCTGTATTTATAATGTATTTGCTGTCTTGTTTTGTTATATAAAGGTTAATCTCTCCATTATCATATTTTTCTTTTAATTCTTCTTCATTTCCATTTACAATTTCAATATTCATTTCTTCAGCAATACTTTTTTCTTCTTCTGTCATTTCATAAGCGAAACCAATTTTATTATATTCGCTTACATCTTTGCTAACTTGTGATTCAAATAATGCTGACATTCCAATAACTAAAAGTGGTATAAATATTGGTATTACAAGCATCATTGCTAAAGATTTTTTATCTCTAAATAATTCTCGAAGTTCCTTTTTTAATATATTCCATAAATTATTCTTCAACTGAAACACCTCCTATTAATGTAAAAAACGCATCTCTTAAATTTGTAGTATTTGTGTCTTTTTTTATTTCATCTGGTGTTCCAGCTTTTATAATTTTTCCTTTATTTATCATTATAACTCTATTACATATATTCTCTGCCTCTTCCATATAATGCGTTGAATATAATATTGTTTTTCCTTTATCTCTTTCTTCTTTTATGAAGTTTAAGATAATTTGACTAGATATAATATCTAATCCTGTTGTAGCTTCATCTAAAATATAATATTTAGGATTATGTACTAAACATCTTGCTAAATTTACTTTTTGAGTTTGACCTGTTGATAGGTTTGCAATTTTGTTATATAAAAATTGTTCCATTCCTAATACTTTTGTAATTTCTTTTATTCTTTTTTCGCTATTTTCCTTATTTACTCCATATACATCACAACACATTTTTAGTAACTCATAAGTTGATAATGTATCATATATCTTTGTATTTCCTGATAAATAAGCAATATTTTGCTTGATTTCAATTTCATTATCTTTATAATTCATTCCATCAAAACTTATTTTTCCTGTTGTCGGTTCTAATATTCCTGCTATCATTCTTAATAGTGTTGTTTTTCCTGCCCCATTTGGACCTAATATTCCTATAATTTCTCCGTCATTTGCTTCAAAGGTGATGTCATTGTCTGCATAAAATTCTTCTTTTTCTTTTTTGTTTTTATTTCTAACAAATTTTTTTGTTATATGCTCTACTGTAATCATCACTTTTTCCCTTCCTTTTATTTTTCTCACAGGCAATATTATGACATATATTTATATAAAAAACAAGATATTTGGCTAACTATTTTAATACATTAGAATAAACCAGTTGTGAACTGATCTTTAAAATTTATATTATTTTTATTCTTTCCAAAATTCAGTTAGTAATTCTGATAACTCTTTTGGATTTTCTTCATTAATAATATGCCCTGTATTTTTCATAATCTCTAGTTTTGCATTTTTTATATTTTCAGCTAGATAATGTGCAGATTTGATATTTGAACTATCTTTTTCTCCACAAATAATAAGAGTTGGACATTTAACATTTTTCACTCTATTACTAAAGTCTAGTTTTTTCATAGTGTTACCCAAAATAAATGTATCTTTTTTATTGAAAGCCATTGTTTCAAAAATCTTTTTAGGCAAAAACTTAAATATTACATTTTGAATACTAAACATTACTTTCGGTACTTTATGTGGTATTCCTATTAAAACTAATTTTTCTACTTTATTTGGATATTCAATAGCATAATTTAGTGCTAAAATACCTCCTAAAGAAAGACCACACAATTCTATTTTCCCATCTAATTTATTACAATATTCTGCAAAAGAAGAATATAAATTATTATAACTTGCTTCTTTTCCATTTAGAATTGTAGATAAATCAGGACATAATATATCCTTATCATTATTCATATTTGAAATTACTTTGTTCCAACTATCTGCTTTATGTCCTGATCCGTGTATAAGAATCTTTTTCATCATAAACCTCCATTTAAACTACATTATTGTTCTTGGTATATTACTGTTTCATCACTATTATCTTGAAAATATGTATTGCTAGGATATTCCCTTATTTTAAAGAATTGCATATAATCTCCACCAGAACCTGCAAAATTTAATATTAAAAGTATAGTCCACAAAAAAGTATAATTCCTTTTGGTAAATATAATTAGTAAAACAAGAATACAACCTAAAATTACAACTGGTGCAAGAGCGATAATTGTAAATTGCATTTTATTAAATTTTGCACCACTTCCTACCGAAATTGTAGGAAATTTAATAGAAATATTTATTTTTTCTCTTGAAAATAATTTCATAAAAATTAAATGTGTAATTTCGTGTGAAATAATATAACAAAAACAACCTAATAAAAACCATTGTCCTTTTTTATAATTTATTGTTCCTACTTTTTTTTTTATTCTATCCATAAATTCCTCCATAAATTGTGTTTTTATGATTCTTTATTGTTTTTATCTTTATTTCGATGAGTAGATGATAAGCATAAGAATGATGATCCTAGACATAAAAATACTACTGCTGTACTAGTATTCTTATCAATAAAGTTTATCTTTTCTTTGTTGTCTTTTTGTTCATTTTGACCTCCTCGACAAATTACTACTAATCACTAAATTATAAAATTACATAAAACTTTTTTTCAAACCTTCTTTAAATACTAAAATTGCTTTTGCACTTCCTGTAATTGACATAGTAATTAATTCGTAACCATCTTGTAACATTTCATTTGCTTTTTCTTCCACTTTTTGTGCCATATCATCTGCTTTTGGCGAATATTCTATAACAATAGTTTTATACATTTTTTCACCTCCTAATTGTCAAAAGTTTATTTTTTTATTTGTGTTTAATATTTTCATTATTTATAATTTTGGCAAAAATTTTATCATATTTATTGACTTTTTACTTATAAATAGATTATAATAAATATAGGAAATGACAATTCCACAAACGTGGTTTTGCCGAATATATTGTGAAAACTCACATCAACTCGTCAAAGTTACAGATGTGAGCTTTTTTCTATTTATGTAGTTGCTTATCAACCCAGTTCTTGTAAAGAACTGCTGTCAAGGCAACGTTTAATGTTAAAGATAACATTAAGGATAATATTAAAAATAGTATCACTTTAACCATAAACATCACCACCCTTCCTACGAAAAATCGTAAAAATTGGTGGCAAAACCACATCTGCTTATTCTCATTTCCTATAGTAATTATTCTACAATATTCTTTTTATTTTGTCTACAAAATTTATAAAATTCATTAAACTTTATTCTAACAAGAAATTCAACCTCAGCGACAACTTACTATTTTTGTTTTTCTCATATTATCATAAATGAGAGTAATTATCAATTACTCTCATCTAAACTTTAAACTCTTAACTTAAATGTTTTTGGTGCATATTTATATGCAAGAAATAGTGAAATCAAACAATATGCTATACAAAATACTATTGTTGCTATACCAAAAGAAAATATATGCATTTGAATTTGTATCATATACCAACAAACAATATAAGTTAAACCTTGTACTACTTTATATGTACTACTTTTCATTTCCGTATTTACATTATAAGGCTGTAGTAAATAATACATTACCAAATAGTGAACTGAAAAGAATATGCTCATTGCTATAATTGATACAAATTGAATTACATAATTAATTGGATTATCTGTTCCCCCTGATAAATACAATAATAATGCTAATCCTCCACCTATTAATACTGCTGGTAATAGATTAATTGTAATTAATGTTTTTAATCTTTCTTTAAATATTCCTAAAATAACCTTTGGTGTTCTATAAATCCTATATGTTAGCATACTATGATCGCAATTCATAAACATTGCTTGTGTGACAGATGAACTTCTATTTATGCAATACATTATAAATACAAAGTATGGTAAATATACAAGTAATATTTCATTTGTTTTTACTTTAAAATCATTATTTATTTGAATACCAATAATCATTGCTATTATAATAAGCAATATAACTACTGATTGTTTTTTTACTGCAGTTGTTAATATCTTTCTATGTCTTTTAACAAACAAATCGTGGAAATATGCAAAACCAGATTTATTGCTTGTATAATTTTTATCTAATTCTATTTGTCTTAGACTGTTATCTTTCATTGCTTGTGTTCCAGTTGCTTTTTCTTGAACATATACATTAGATTCTGTTAATATTTGTTTATACATTCTTCTATAATCTTTAAAATTATGTATTTTTACTAAACTTACAATTCCTAAAATTAATGCAAGAATAAATATATATAAGAATATAGTTTGATTTAGTGTTATATTAATTGCTGGTAATCCATAAGCAAGAAGTAAGCATATTCCTATAAATCCCCAGACAAATTTTGTTGGTAAGTTCTCATTTGATGCTTTATTGGTTTTCTTAAAATCATATATACAGTAGTTCATTACAATCAGTTTTATTGCTAGTACAAAAAATGGTAATGTAATTTGAATCCACAATGGAACTCCTACCATCATACCAAATAAAATTGTAAATGGTAAAAATCCAACAACCAGTTTTATTAATTGGTAATAATAATTAGATAATCCATATTCTCTAGCATTTATATTCATTAAAATTATTGCGTAATACTTATCTTTTGTAGGATTAAGCATATAAGTATTTAAAACTCCTCCTGCAAATGTCAGAAATACAAATAAATGTATAAATGTATCTGCCTGATTTGTATGATACCAAGACAATGCCATAAATATCATTACTGTAATATAGATAATTTTACCAATAAAAATATTTATTATTTCCAAAAGAATACTAATAATCCCTGCGAATATTTTTAGTCCTTTACTTTTGTATAAGCTACTTGGTAATATTCTTTTTATTAGTGGTAATTGTTTTATAGAATAAATAATACTATTTGTTCTATAAGTGTTTTGCAACTTAAAGGATGTTATAAATGTTTTTAGCATCTTAATTTTCCTCCTTTAGTGCTTCTAATATTTTATTTTTAAGATTATTATTATCTATATTGCTTTTATCTATTTCTTCTAAAATACCTTTATTTAAGATAACTATTTCATCACATAAATCTAATGCAAGTTCCATTATATGAGTGGAGAAAATGATAATATGATCTTTCTTTATCTCTCTTAACATTTGTTTCATTTCCTCTGCAACTACTACATCAAAAGATGTTAACGGTTCATCTAACAATAAAACATTTGGATTTGCAATTATATTGACAAGCATTTGCATTTTGTTTTTCATTCCGTGAGAATAATCTTTTAATAGTCTATCTCTATCCTCTTCTTCTATTTTCATGAAGTCAAAATATTCATCTATTGTTTTTTCGTTTTTGATTCTTTTCTTATTTATATCAATGAAGAATTTTAAAAATTCTCTTGCTGTCAAAAATTCTGGTACATTTGGTGTAGATAAAACATATCCTACATCTTCTGCTTCCATTTTTCTTTTAACATTGTTATCTTCAATATAAAATTCTCCTGCATCTATATCTAAATCTTCATTTATACAATTAAAAAATGTTGTTTTACCTGCTCCATTTCTTCCTAATAATCCATATATTTTTCCTTTTTCAAATTCAAAATTAATGTCTTTTAATACTTCTTTTTTTTCAAAGTTCTTTTTTAGATTTTTTACTACTAATTTCATAACATTCTCCCTTATTTCTTTTTTATTACTTCGTCAATAGAATAGCATATATTTAAAAATTATTCTACTATTTGACCATATATTTTATATAATTTGTAGTAATTTACTTAAAGTTTTAGATATACACAAAAGGAGAATAGAATTATCTACTCTCCTTTTGTTTTATATACATTACCTGTATTTCATTGTTTATCATCCCTATTTTTTAATAAATAAATTGCCAAACAACTCATTCCTATCCCTAACATAGTAATAGCATTATTCATTTCTATTTGTTTTAATAGAGAAGTAACTATTATACAAATTCCCATTGCTAATCCAATGCCAATCAGTACTATATTAACAATTTCATCAATTTTATTATTTTCCTTTTTAGATTGAGCATTTAATAATTCTTCTACTGTTGTACCTAAAACTTCTGCTAATTTTGGAATAGAATTAACATCAGGGCAAGATAAATTTCTTTCCCACTTTGACACAGCTTTATCAGTTACATTCATTTTTTCTGCCAAATCATTTTGTGTCATTCCTTTTTCTTTTCTTAAAGAACTAATCATTTCTCCAATACTTTTATTTGACATATCAATCCCTCCTTTGTTAATTCTATTGTAATATTACTCTTTTGCAAACTCAACCGACAATTAGTTTACTTTAATAAACCTTTAGTTTAGTTTTAGTTTATTACATAAATTATTATTTTTTATCATTTCAATACTACCATAACTAATAATTATTATCAACTAATCTTTTTCTATTTAGCAACATAATAATTCCTGTAATACAAATGATGTACATATTGACGAAAAGTTAATATAGGCAAGAGCTTTAGTAATACATAAATGTCTTGCAACTCCTAAAAAACAACTATATAATGCATTTATCCACATAAAAGCAGAATGAGATATAATACCCAAAATCATTTTTTCAAAAACCAGGAAATAGTCTTTACCTATAGTTATTTTTTTCATAAAAATTTTTAATTCTTGAAAGTTTTTCATTTTTATTATCCTACTTTATTAATCTTCTTTTTTATTTAAATAAGAATAAACTGGGTAATTGAAAACACATAAAAGAAGAAAACAATCTCAGGAAAAAATTGTCAAAAGAATTTTTTGATGATAAATTTATAGAATACCATATTGAATTTTTTAAAAATGGTTTAAATAGTGTTATTAAGTTATGGCTTAAAAATGGATGTAAGGAATCTCCAGAAGAAATTGATTCTATAATAAAAAGTGAATATGCTCATAGAAAATAGTTTTCTATATAGTCCTTGAATATTAGCTCTACTTTTTCGTTTACAAGTTCTGGTCTTGAAAAATTAAAGTATATGTATATAGTTTTGTTTTTGTCTATTTCAATTTTATCAATTAATCTATATATGTATAACTGAGTAATATTTTCAAATTTCAAAAACTCATTTACTATTGTTTGAATTTCTTTTTGATCATTTTGGAGTTGTGGCTTTTCTTCCGCTTCTATACTTTTGGCCATTAACTCTTTCTTTTGCTCATTTAGTTTATTTCTTTCCAAACTTAATTTTTGTGAAATTCTAATATAATCTTCTTCTTGCAAAATCCCTTTCAATTTGTCCATATACATTTGTGCTAAATTGTTGTTTATTTCTGTTATTGCTTGAGCAATTTGTTCTATTTTTTTCTTATTTGTTTCTTGAGTTTCACTTCTTTTGTTTTTTAAGTCTTCATAAATTGAATATAACTTTTCTTTGTTTACATATGTTTGACATATTTTCTTTATAGCATAAATAATGTTTTCTTCAAATTTTTCATAGTTGATATTTATTGGTTCACATCCTCTTGATTTTGCATTACTACAGACAATATATGGATGTTCTTTTGCATTTTTACTTGAACCTTTTTTTAGTACAATTTGTAATTTTCTTTTACATTGCTTACAATAAAGTGTTCCTCTTAACAAATAATCATGTTTTAACTTCGTGTTTGCACCTCTTTTCTCTAATATAGATTGTACCTTTTCAAAAAGACATTGACTAACAATTGGTTCATGTGTACTATTTACTCTTATTTGCTTTATCTTTTCAACATTTCTCACTTTTTTTACTTTGTAAGATATTACTGTTTTTTTGTTTTGAATTGTATTTCCTATATATACTTCGTTTTTTAATATATTGCATATAGTTACTTCATTCCATTTATAATTTGTAAAAGATTTAGCTTGTATTAAACCTGTTTTTCTATATCCTGTTGGAGATAAATAATTATTAGAATTCAAATATCTTATAATTTCTTTGCTTCCATGCCCATTTGCATACATTTCAAATATTTTTTCAACTACATATCGCGTTTGATTATCTATTATTAGTTTGTTTTTTATTTTGGGATGTTTTTTATAACCATATGGTGGTATGCTACATATATATTCTCCTTGTTTTTGTTTTTCTTTATATACACTTCTAATTTTCTTTGAAATGTCTTTTGCATACATGTCATTCATTATTGCTTTAAATGGTGTTATATCATTATTTGTACTGTCTATATATGTATCTATCCCATCTGTTATTGCTACATATCTAATATTGTTTTTTGGGAAATAATCCTCTATATAAAATCCTGTCTTTATGTAATCTCTTCCTAATCTTGATAAGTCTTTTGTTATTACCATATTAATTATTTTGTTTTGGATATCTTCTAACATTTCATTAAACTTGGGTCTGTCAAATGTTGTTCCTGATATACCGTCATCAACATATTCTTTGACCAAATTTAAGTTATTTTCATTTATATATCTTTGCAAAATTTTTCTCTGATTTGTAACGCTTTCACTTTCTTGCTTGTCTCCATCTTCTCTTGATAATCGTATATAAATTCCGAACTTTGAATTCTTGATTTTTTGGGTACAAAATAAACCTCCTTATAAGCTTTTATTATAGCTTATTAAAGAGGTTTGTTTTTATGAATTTATTTTTCTTTTAGATATCTTTTTAGAAGAAATGTTAGAAAATATGGAAATGTATAGAATTTTCCGTTAAATCCTATATTTTTATATCCTAATTTTATTCCATATTTTATATCTTTATATTTATCACTATCTATTAGATTATTTAAAGATATTGTTGCACCATCATTTGCTTTTACTTCAACAGGAATTAATGAATTTTTATCTCTTACAAAGAAGTCCATTTCAATTGTACCTTTTTCATTTTTATAAAAATATAATTTATAGCCTTGTTTTACTAACATATCTCCAATAATATTTTCATATATAGCACCTTTATAAGTATTAAAATTTTTATTGTTTCTCAAATCATCTTGTGCTTCTTCATCTAATGAACCAATTAGTAGTCCTGTATCACTAAAATATATTCTATAATTATCTGGATTATAATTACCTCCTAGTGGAAGTTCCGGTTGCTCTAAGCAATAGCAAATATTGATAATACCACTATTAATTAACCAATCTATTGTTCCAATATACTCTCGGCTTCTTGCTCCTGTTTCTACTTTTGAAATTTGAAACTTTTTATTTTCATTTCCTAAAAACACTGGTATTTTACGATATACATTTAAGATTTTACCATAATCTAATCCTCCAGCATATTTAGTTATATCTTCTTCATAATCTAAAAGAATTTGTTTTTGCATTTTTAGGGTTCCACTATAGTTGTTATTTTTTACAAATGAATAAACAATTGCTGGCATACCACCTATTATCATATATTCTTTAAAATTCTCAAACATTACAGAAAGTTCAGTATTAGAAAAAGGAATTAAGTTTTTCATATGTTCATAAAGACTTTCTATTTGTTCTTCTTTATATCCTTTTGCCCAAAGAAATTCTTCAAAGTCCATTGAATACATTTCATAATCTTCTTTATTTCCTACACTGTTTGACTCAATTTCATTATAATTTATTCCCATAAGAGAACCTGAGCAGATAACGTCATATCTTCCATCTTGATTAAATGATTTTAAAGATGTCGCACAATTAATACAATCTTGTAATTCGTCAAAAAAGATTAATGTGTCTCCTGGTATAAATTCAAGGTTAGGATTTCTTAAAGAAATATTTTTAATTATGCTGTCTACTTCAAATCCATCATCAAAGATGTCTTTATATTGTTTTTGTAATACAAAGTTTATTTCGATTACACTTTTATAATTATTTTTTGCAAAATTTCTAATTGATTCTGTTTTTCCTATTTGACGAGCTCCTTTAACTATTAAAGGCTTTTTATCTGGGCTGTTTTTCCATTCTAGCAAATATTTATCTATCTTTCTTTTTAAAAGTTCCATACTTCTCACCATCCTACATTTATTATATCACAAAATTCCGACTGTTTTCAATACTTTTTTCACAAAATTCCAGTGGCATTAAGTGTAAATATCACAAAATTCCGTTTTGAAGGCTTATATATCTCTTTTTTCTACAAATTGTTCTACTACCATATGAAGATGATATTTATCCTCCCATATTACAAATATCTTCCTGTAATACTTTCTTTATTATTCATTATATCTTGTACACTTCCACAAGCTACAACTTCTCCTCCAAGGTATCCACCTTCAGGTCCCATATCAATAATATAATCAGAATTATTAATTACATCTAAATCATGTTCTATTACAATTATTGTGGCACCATTATCAATTAATTTTTGAAATACATTTAACAATGTTTTTACATCTTGAGGATGTAGTCCTATACTTGGTTCATCAAATATAAATACACTTCCATCTTGAATTTTTCCAATTTCTGAAGCAAGTTTTAACCTTTGAGCCTCTCCTCCTGATAAAGCAGGTGTTGCCTCTCCAAGTGTTAAATAACCAATTCCTAAATCCACTAAAATTTTTAATTTATCTTTTATTTTTTTATTATCTTTAAACACTTCTAATGCTTGTCTTATAGTTAATCTCATAACATCTTTAATAGAATAATCATTATAGAGTATACCATCAACATAATCAGAGTATCTCGTACCATCACAAGAACTACAAGCTGTTTCTATGTCTGGCAAAAACTGAACATCCATAGATATAACTCCTGTTCCATCACAATTTTCACATCTTAATTTTCCAGTATTATAAGAAAAATCACTTGCAGTATAATCCTTGCTTATTTTTCCGTATAATTTTCTTAAATCATCAAATACTCCAGAATATGTTGCAACTGTACTTCTTACATTATTTCCAATTGGAGTTGCATCTATTAAATCTATTTTGTTTACCCAATCTGCCTTTAAATCTTTTATATGTGATGGCATAACCTCATTATTAATTTTTGCCTTTATTGCAGGATATAAAGATTCAAGAATTAGTGTTGTTTTGCCACTTCCTGACATACCTGTTATTGTTGTTAATCTTCCCTTAGGAATATCAATATTAAGTGGTTTCACAGTATGAATAGTATCTGTACTTAAGCTTATTTTACCAAGTTTAAAAATATCTTCTTTATTAATTTTCTCTCTTATTTTAATTTCTTCTTTATTACTTAAATATGGACCTATTATAGAATTATTATTTTTTATAATATCTTCAATATTACCTTTGCTAATAATTTCTCCACCTTTAGCACCCGCCTCTGGTCCAATTTCAATCATATAATCAGCTATTTTAAGTATTCGTGTATCATGGTCAACTAGAACAACTGAATTTCCATCTTTAATAAGTTGCCTCATTAAATTGATTAATCCATCAACATTTGCTGGGTGAAGTCCAATTGAAGGTTCATCTAAAACATACAATACTCCTGTTGTCCTATTTCTTACAGTTCTTGCAAGTTGAACTCTTTGTAATTCTCCAGTAGACAATGTGTTACTTGCTCTATCTAATGTTAAATATCCTAATCCTAATGAAAGTAGAGTTTTTGCATTTATCATAAATTCTTCTAGTATATTTTTTCCCATTTCTTTTACTTCGCTATTTAATTCATCTACTACTTTAGGAAGCCACACATTCAAATCTCTAAGACTCATCTGACAAACTTCTGTTAAGTTTTTGCCCCCTAGCAAAGTAGAATTAGCTTTTTTATTTATTCTTGAACCATTACATTCTGGGCATACTTCTTCTTTTAAAAATTTTGAAACTCTACTCATGCTCTTTTCGTCTTTCACTTTTTTCAAAGCATTTAGAACAGTTGCCTTAGCACTATAATAAGTAAAATCCATTTCAGTAGCTAAAGTTGTATCTCCTTTTTTTGGTCTATAAAAAATATGCTTTTTCTCCATTGGTCCATCATAAACAATATCTTGTTCTTCTTTACTTAAATCTTTAAAAGGTACATCAGTTCTGACTCCCATTGCACGACATACATCTGTCATTAAAGACCACATTAAGCTATTCCATGGTGCAACTGCTCCTTCATCAATAGATAATTCTTTGTTTGGAACTAATGATTCCATATTTACAGTTTCAATTGTACCTATTCCTCCGCATTGTGGACAAGCTCCAGATGAATTAAAAGCATATTCTTCAGCTCCTAACCCCCAAAATTTTTCATGACATATTGGACATTCAAGTTCTTCATCTCTAGCAACTTTTGCAGTTGCAGGCAAGATATGATTATTAGGGCATATATAATTTCCACATCTTGAAAATAATAATCTTATAGAGTTTAAAAGTTCTGTTGCTGTTCCAAATGTTGACCTAATACTAGGTACATTAGGTCTTTGATGTAATGCCAATGCACTTGGTACATGAAGAATACTATCGACTTTTGCTTTTTCTCCTTGTGATATTCGTCTTCTAGTATATGTTGATAATGCTTCTAAATATCTTCTTGAGCCTTCTGCATAAAGAACACCTAGTGCTAGTGATGATTTGCCACTTCCAGATACACCTGATATAGCAACAATTTTGTTTAGTGGAATATCTACATCTATATTTTTTAAATTATGAACTTTAGCTCCTTTTATTTCTATTTTATCTACCATGTTAGTTACCTCCAAATCACATTATATCATCTAATATTAATACTATCAATAGTGTGTGGTTGGCATATTTTAAAATCCACAGGTGTGGATTTAAACCTCCAATTTCCTGCAGGTTGGGAACAAGCAAAGGAAATAAAATTTTCGCAAGGATTTACAACACCTGCTCCTCGAGATTTTGTTGGAGATGGTCCACTTACAGAGCCAGAATCATTAGCTGTATATAACTTTACATTGCAACATAATTTCCGTCTAATTTTAGCATATCATTCACAAGGTGAAGTTATTTACTGGCAATTTCAAAATTATAATCCTCCTAAAGCATTATATATTGGAACTCGATTTTCTTCAGTTAGTGGTTATTCACTTGAAAGTACTCCTTATAATTCTAGTTTTGCAGGATATAAAGATTGGTTTATTCAAAATTACAATAGGCCAGGATATACTGTAGAGGTTGGACTTGGAACTAATCCTTTACCTATTACACAATTTGATAAAATTTATTATGATAATTTTGGAATTCTAGTATTAGGTGCTGTTTTATAAAGCTTTCAAAGATTTTACAAAAAATGGTTGAAATTTCCATTCATTTATGTTATAATTAAAGAGTTGACTAATTGTCACAATATGTTTCCATTTAGTCAGGATGGATGTTTAAACAACACTGTATTGCAATATGGAGGTAAAAACCATGATTAAAGCAAAAGATGGAAAACTGGTTAGTCTCAGCATTGAGACCCAGAAAGAACTCTATGATGCCTACAAAGAGGGCGGTGTCTCCATTGTCTATCGTTCGTCTTACTATGACATCAAAAAGGCTCATTGCCTTTTGGTCACTGACGAGGATGGCAATGAAGTATGTACCTTTATCTCTAAGGACATCTCCCGCCTCGTTGCTCTTACCGGCAACGAACTCCACGGCAATGGTATGAAGCTCGAAAAGTTCATTAAGAAGTACTGCCACGAATATGCCGAAAAGTTGGCATGATAGTCATCACAATATGAATATCAATTAATTAAAGAGAGGTTCGCATCCTGACTTGCGAGCCTCTCTTTTTTACTCATATAATACAATATCTTTATTTTGTAAAGTTTTCTTTACATCTATTACTCTTTGATTTGATGAACCTCTCCATTTTAATGTTGGGTCATGTAATTCGTCAACATATTGACCATCTACTAAAACATCAATATATTTTAAAACTTCTTTATCTTTTAAATCTCTGTCATATAGAAAACCAGACCATACCCATATACTCTTATTAGGATATTTTTCTTTAAATGCTTTAGCAAGTTTTGTAGTTCCTTCAATGTTAGTTGGATGCATTGGTTCTCCTCCTAAAATTGATAAACCTTCTACATAATTTTGACCACATAAGTTTAAGATTTTTTCTATTGTTTCATCATTAAATTCTTTTCCACCCTCAAAGTCCCAAGTTTCAAAATTGAAACAATTTTTACAATGAAAACTGCATCCTTGCATAAATACTGATACTCTTACACCTGGTCCATTTGATATGTCCATTTTTCTAATTAAATTGTATCTCATAATTATTCAGCCACCTTATTATCAAGATGTAGAACTCTTTCTTTAATTTCTTGTGTTCTACCTTTATTCCAGAAGTTTGTTCCAATATATCCACAAGTACGTCTAGCTACATTTAATGTATTGTGATCTCTATTACCACAGTTTGGGCAATACCATTCTAAGTTATCATCTATTAAGATTTCCCCTGTATATCCACATTTTTGACAATAGTCTGATTTTGTATTAAGTTCTGCATACATAATATTATCATATATGAATTTTATAACTTCTATTATAGCATCTAAATTATTTTGTAGGTTTGGAGTTTCTATATAAGAAATTGCACCACCTGGACTTAATCTTTGGAATTCACTTTCTAGTTTTAATTTAGAAAATGCGTCTATTTCTTCAAATACTGGAACATGGTATGAATTTGTTATATATCCTCTATCTGTAATTCCTTTTATTGTTCCAAATCTTTCTTTTAAACATTTTGCAAATTTATATGTTGTTGATTCAATTGGTGAACCATAAACAGAATAATCTATATCTTCTTCTTTTTTCCATTTTGCGGTTGCATCATTCAAATGTTGCATTACTTTTAATCCAAATTCTTTTCCTACACCATTATCTGTGTGAGAATGTCCTGTCATAACTTTAACACATTCATATAATCCTGCATAACCAAGTGATATTGTTGAATATCCATGATGTAGTAATTCATGTATAGATTCTCCTTTTTCTAATCTTGCTAATGCACCATGTTGCCATAAAATAGGTGCTACATCACTTGTTGCATTACTTAATCTTTTATGTCTTATTTGTAATGCTTTATGACATAATTCAAGTCTTTCATCAAATATTTCCCAGAATTTATCCATATCTCCACGAGCTGAAAGTGCCACATCAGGTAAATTAATTGTTACAACACCTTGATTAAATCTTCCGTAATATTTACCTTTTCCTTTTACATAGTTTTTTGCTTTTGCTATGTTTCCGATGCTCATTGTTCTATCTGGTGTTAAGAATGATCTACATCCCATACATGGGTAACATTCTCCATCACCTAATTCATTTTTCTTTAATTCTTTCATTACTTTTTCTGAAATATAATCTGGAACCATTCTTTTTGCTGTACATTCTGCAGCAAGTTTTGTTAAATACCAGTATTTACTTTTTTCATGAATATTGTCTTCTTCAAGAATATATAGAAGTTTTGGGAATGCTGGAGTTATATATACTCCTTTTTCATTTTTAAATCCTAATATTCTTTGTTTTAAGAATTCTTCAATTATCATTGCTAATTCTTCTTTATATTCATCTGTTTCACCTAAATACATACATACTGATAAAAATGGTGCTTGCCCATTTGTGTTTGTCATTGAGTTTACTTGATAATTAAATGTTTGTACTCCGTCTGCAACTTCTTTTCTTGTGTCTTCTTTTGCGAATTTTTCACATTCTTCTTTGCTTAATTTTCTATCTTTATATTTTTTATAATATTTCTCATAACTACTTCTTACAAATGGTGCTAAATGTGTAAGTGATACTGTAGCTCCACCATAGCTTGATGATGTAACTGCAAGTATTATTTGAGTTGCAATTGTTGCTGCTGTGATAAATCTGTGAGGTTTTTCTATCATAACTCCATTGATGACCGTTCCATTTTGTAACATATCATCTAAGTTTATTAATTCACAATTGTGTAAAGCATTTTGTGCAAAATAATCTGCATCATGAAAATGAATTATACCTTTATCATGTGCTTCTACTACGTCTTCTGGAAGTAAAAATCTTCTTGTTATATCTGTACTTGTTATTCCTGCCAAATAATCTCTTTGAGTTGTTACTACTTGTGCATTTTTATTAGAATTTTCATTATTCCAATACTCATTTTCTCCTTCTATTAGTTCTTTTATTGATTTATCTGTAGTATTTGCTTTTCTTACTAATTCTCTTGTATATCTATATGTTATATATTTTTTGGCTAATTGATATTTATCAAATTCCATTAATTTCTCTTCAATTATGTCTTGAATATCTTCAACTAATATTCTTTTTTTGTTTAAATCTTCAATGTATTTTATAATCTCTTCAATTTCTTCTTTTGTCGCTTTTTCTTTTCCCCTAACTTCGTTGTTGGCTTTTCCTATTGCTACTCTAATCTTATCTGAATCATAATCTACAATGTGTCCATCTCTTTTTACAATTTTCATTTCTTTTGTTCCTCCCTCTATTTTTATACTCATTTTATATCAATAATATCAAAAATAGAAAAGTTGCACTTGCACCTTTTTTGATTTTTTGATAAAATTCTTTTGGAGGGGTTTTTATGAAGAGTCCTTTTGAAGATTTAACACCATTTCAAAGAAATAAATTGTTTAATTTATTAGGAGTTCACATCTTTAAATTCGCTAAAAATGAAGAAATTTTGCCTACTATAAAAAATGAAAATATTATCGGAATTATTTTAGAAGGTTCAGCTCAAATTAATAATATTGAATATAATGGTGATGAGATTGTGAGTGAACAACTTGTAAAAGATAGTATTTTTGGCTCTAATATTTCTGGAACTAATCGAGAAGATTGTCAAATTATTGCTAAAGAAGATACCCAAGTTGTAGTTATTGATTATGATAAATTAATAAATCCTATAAATATTAAATATAGTTATTTTAATGTGTTTTTTAGAAATTTATTTGATATTATTAATTCTAAGTTTAAAGAAAGTAATGAGAGAATTGAAATTTTGGAGAAAAAGCAAATACGTGAAAAATTGCTAAAATTTTTCGAGATAGAATATAATAAAACTTTTTTGAGAAATATTAATTTAGATTTTTCACTTAGAGAATTGGCTGATTATCTTGCTGTTAATAGATCTGCTATGTTTAGAGAATTAAAACGACTAAAAGAAGATAAATTTATTAAAATTAACGGTAGAAGGATAACTTTGTTATATAAATAAAAATCAGAGAGGGAAACTTCTATATAAGAAGTCCCCTCTCTGATTTAGTGGTACCGATTATAGATTTTCTCTATAATCATTGCAATAAGCCCAATAGGTATGAGTACCAGACCGGCAATCATAAAACCAGCAGATACCTTCATAATAGTAAAAAACAACTCGAACAGTTCAGGTGCTTCTTGCATAATAGTACCTCCTCATTTTATTTTGTGAAAAATCACGGTACTTATTATTATACTACTTTTACATAAAATTTGCAAGTTTTTATCTTTCGTTTTCTTCTTTTTCTTCTTTATTTTTATTTATTATTTCTAATATTTTTCTAGAAGTATCACCATATTCTTTTTTTATTCTTTCTTCTTTTTCTTTATCTTCCATCACTATTATCCTTTCTTCCTTTTATCATTCTTATTCTTTCATATACCATTTTTATTTTTCCTGTTTCTTCTTGTCTTTCTTTTCCACTTACTTCTCCATATATTTCTTCTAAATCTTCCATTGAAACATCCGCTTCTTTTCTACTTTTTTGATCTTTTAAACTCTGTAAAGTCTTATCCATATCAGTATCTCTACAAAAATCATAATCTGTTACTCTATTATTTCTTAACTTTTCTAGTAATTTAATTCCAACTTGTGGATCACTCGTTTTTTTATATTCTTCAAACATCTCTTCTGCTTTTTTTCTTTCACTTGCTAAGCACTCATCTACATCTATTACTACAATAGGTAATCCTTCAAAATCTTTAGATGCTTTTTTAGCTTTATCAATGTTAGGAATTTTTCCATCTTTTCTAAACACTACTATATAGTCTGGTTGTTTTTTCTTTCCTTTTTGTATTCGCCTAAAGTCCATTTCATTATATCGTATTGTTTTTGCTATTTGGTTATTTGGTGCTAAATATCTTTCATTTCTTCTAGCAGTTGATTCAAAAGATACACCTGAAGAGGCAAGATCCATTGGTCCTGATAGCATCAAAGAATCTTCTGCCATTTCACAAAAACCATAACATATATGCGGAACTGGTGCATGTCCTAGCATATCATTTCTAATATATGATGCACAAAAGTGTTGTGAACCAATTTTAGGTTTATTCCAATCTTTTTTATAATCAATAACACTATTATTAGTATAAAATGCTCCAACAGAAGTTATTATCATCTTAAAATCAGTTCCTGCATTATATACATTTTCTCCGTCGGGTAATTTTTCGGCATTTTTTAAATTAAATAAGTCTCCATTATATAATTTACAATATTCTGTTTTGAGCATTCTTTCCATAAGTAATGGATTTATTGTTTCTAATTCCTCTACTTGTTCAAATATTTCTTTTAAAACTTCAGGATTTTTAATTTTTAAAATTTCTTGTAAACTTTTCATATAAGCCTTTAAATCTTCATCTTCTATTTCATCTATATCTTCTCCATATCTTGAAATTATTTTTTTAGTCTCTCTCATTCCTTGTCCAAATACTTTTAAAAGTACAGCTTTTTGCTTTTCTTCTACTGCTTCTCCATTTATTAATTCTTCACATTTTTTTCTTTTTATTTCTTGAAAATTTTCTACATCTTCTATAGTCTTTATATCAAAGTTATTTGAATGTATTAATATTGGTATAAGTTTATCTATACTAATATTTTCATTTTCTTTTAAATTAGAAACTAACTCTTTATAACTACCTATATTTTCTAGTATTTTTTTTGCAAGTGGTGTCCATTCCTCTCCTTTAGTCATATCCATATACTTGTCTAAAACTTTTCCTAATAGTCGTAATTCTCCATCATTTAACCCTCGCACTATATTTGCTATATCAAAATAACAAGAAATTTGGTTTACTTTTTCTACACCAAGTATATTAATATATCTTTCATTAAGAATATCAAAATTTCCTTTAAATATTTCTTCGTTCTTTTCTGACATTTGAAATAATACATCTTTTATTGTGCTTACTCCCTCAATCTCTAAAAATCTACTTATATTCTCTTTTATAAACTCAATAGATGCATACTTATTCCTATAAATCTCACTTACTTCTTTATCAATGAACTCAAGTAATTCCTCTCCACTAAAATTTTCAAAAGCAAGATCTTTCAAATCTTCAGCACTTAATTCGTATTCTTTTCTATTTATTATTATTTCTTTTAATGTATCTTTATTCATTATTTCTATAGCTAAACCAAATAATTTTTTTTCCAAACCACTTAAGTTAAATTTTTTTCTGTTTTTAATACAATCTTTTATGAAATCTGTATTGTATTTAAAACTCTTTAATACTTCTATTACATCATATTCATCAAGACCATATCGTTCTCTATTCTCTATTATTTTTTTTGCATATTCAAGATCATTTAAATTTTTTATTTGCCACACTATCTCACGATTATTAATACCATATTGCTCTCTATTTTCTATTATTTCTTTTACAATTTTTTTTGAGTATTCGATGTCATCTAAATATGGTATTATATTTAATATATTATTATAATCTAAACCATATTGTTGTCTAGCTTCTATTATTTTCTTTATATACACAGGGTCTTTTAAGTATCTTAATAATTCTACTATATCATTACCATTAACGCCATATTGTTCTCTATTTTCTATTACTTGTTTTATATATTCAGGATTATTTAAACTTTTTAATAATTCTAATATATTACCAACATCTAAACCGTATTGTTCTCTATTTTCTATTACTCGTTTTGTATACTCTGGTTCATTTATGTATTTTAATAATTCTACTATATCATGCCCATCAATGGCGTGTTGATCTTCACTATCTATTATTTGTTTTATATACTCCGGATTATTCAAGTATTCTAATAATTGTACTATATAATGCCCATCAATGGCGTATTTTTCTGCATTTTCTATTACTTGTTTTATATACTTATGGTCTTTTAAGTATTTTAACAATTCTACTATATTGGCATCATTAACACCATATTGCTCTCTACTTTCTATTACTTGTTTTATATACTTGTGGTCATTCAAGTATTTTAATAATTCCACTATGCAATAGCTATCAATGGCGTATTGTTCTGTATTTTCTATTATTTGTTTTATAAATTCATGGTCATTTAAATTTTTTAACAATTCTAATATAGCAATTTCATCAAGACCATATTTTTCTCTTTCTTCTATTATTTTTTTTGTATAATCAGGTTCATTCAAACTTATTACTAATTCTACTATACCATAATTGTTGTGAGATTCTGCTTTTTCTATATAACTTTTTATTTGACTAACATCATTTATACTTTTTAATATATGTACATATACAAAATTATCAATATTTATATTTAAGTCTTCACTATTTTTTAAAGCATATTTTAAATATTCTGAATCTTTTATAAAAGTGAGTATTTTCCCTCTTTGGTAACGATCAAGTCCAAATTTATCGTATTCGTCATAGTTGTAAAATTCATCTTGCTCAATATTATAACTATTTATAATTTCTTTTAATAAATCCTCATCTAATGCTTCTCCAAATATTAATGCAAATCTTCCTATTGTTTTTTTGTCTTTTGTTTTTAAATATTCCATTAACTGTTTTTTATTAGATTTTAGCCAATCTTTAATTTTCTGTTCTTCACCATAATCTATTATTAAATTTTCGTCGGACAAATCAAATTCATCTAAATCGTCATCAAACTCTTTTCTATATTTTACTCCTATTTTATCTAGCAAACTTTTAATTTCATTAGATGATTCATATTCCCTTTTAAAATTATAATAAGTTATATCATCATATTCATCATAGCCTGCATCTATACCATCTTCTAACATTCCTATTAATACATCAATATCACTATTTTCCATTTGTACCTCGTTTAAATTATCTTTTTAATATTTTCTTTATAAAATTAATTATTTTTATGTACCATTTATCTTTTTCTACTTTTATAGGTAAAGTTTCTTGTTCTTTATTTTTTAGCTCTTCTACATCTTGAAGTTTTTCTTTTTTTCTACTATCATAATCAATTTTATATTTTTCTTGAGAGCTTTTTTCTTCTCTTCTAATTTCTTCTATGTCAAGAGCTAATAATTCTTCTCTTTTCTCACTACTACATAAGTAATCTCTATAAACAAGAGAAAGTATTATTTTAGTTTCTTTTAATAATTGTTCTTTTATATCTTTTGAATAATCTATATTAACTTTATAATCTAAATCTCTGTTTTCTTTAATTAAATTTATAAAACTTTTTGGTATTTTTTCTTGCATTTCTTTACTCATATGATTAATAACATCATATGTTTCACTAAATGCTTGGTTTGTTGTATTTTTCATTTGTTTTCTCCTTAAAATATTTCACTTTCATTTTATCATGAAAAATATACATCTGTTTCCTTCATACTATAAATATTATAGGATAATAAATACAAGTTTTCAAGCATATTGGGAATATTTTTAAAAAATATTTTCAACATTTGTATCTGACAAAAAGTTGGATACATTATAAAGAAATAAAACTTCAGTTATTCCATTTTCTTCTACATAGTCTTCATAATCAAAATTAGTATATCGAGGGTCTAAAAAATGTACCTCACTATAATTTTCACATAAGAATTGCGACATAATGTGAGCATATGAATCTTTTATTACAAGTAATTTTTTATTATTATCTATTTTTGTCTTTATAATAGCTTTACTATTATTTCCATTTAAGAAATATGAATATTTATCTTTACCTTCCAAATATGTTTCATTAAAAATATTTTTTGTGGTTTCTTTATCATATATTGCTTCTTCAATATTAGTATTTTGCTCATTTTGATATACAAATAATTCATCAGAAGTTTGTCCTATTATTTGTGCTTTAGAATCAAATGTTCCTAAAAAGTCATTAGCTAAAGTTACTCTTGTAAAGTTCTGTAAAGGGATAGCCTGTATATTGGCACTTTTACAGAATTCATTATATACCATATATGCACCATCACTATTCATATGATGATCTGTTTTAAAATAAAGAGGTTTATTTTTGTTTTCTACTTCTAATGCTGTTGTAACATTTATATTATTTGTATTTTTTACATTTTCATATATATTATTAATAATTTCTTTTTGATTTGCCACTTCTACATTGGCTGGTAACTTATCACTATTTATATATATAGAATTAGGTACTAAAATAAAATAAGTTGATATATTTTTTTCGTTCATCTTTTGAGCGAAATTAGAAGTTGTATTAATATTTTTATCTACATTTTTCTTTTCTTCTTCTCCAAATTCAAATTTTTCAAATAAATATCCATCTTTTCCTATGTATATCCCATTATTTTCTTTTTTGCCTAATACATTTACTTCCCACAAAGAATTAAGTTTTAAATAAATATTTCTAAATGCAAAATGGTCATTAATATAGTCATTTACTTTATTTAAATATTCTCCATCAACAAAGCTTTCAAATGTAAATCTTGGTATAACAGCAAGCATCCTATTTTCTTCTTGTGAAAATGTTTGCTTTGGCCATATGAAATTAATTATAATTATTGCTATCCAAACAATCATGAATATAGCAAAAAATATTTTGTTTTTCATTTGCTTTCTCCTATAAGCTAAAATCTAAAATATAAGAATGGATTAAAACTATTATTTACTAGACTTGCTGTGCTAAGTAGAACAATCGCAACATAACCAATACTTGAAATAATAGAAATTCCTATTTCTTTTTTGTTTTCTCGTTTTCTTTTAAGTTTTAAAATTGGAATACTACATACAATACCAATTATAATTATTACTAAATAATTTTTTAAGTAATATATTGCTTCTGAATTTATAAAACTTGTTCCGTTTAATCCAAACATTGTAGCCAAATAATTTTTTACCTGACCTAAGTCTTCAAATGCAAATATTACCCAACTGATTAATACTAATAAAATAGTATAAATATGTTCAAATACTTTTGGTAGTTTTTCTAATACCTTTAACATAAATAATTTTTCTATTATTAATATTACTCCAAAATACATACCCCATAGTACAAAGTTCCATGAAGCTCCATGCCATGCACCTGTAAGTGCCCATACAACTAATATGTTTCTTATTTGTTTTATAAATCCTTTTCTATTTCCTCCAAGTGGAATATAAATATAATCTTTAAACCACTTACCTAATGTGATATGCCATCTTCTCCAGAATTCTGTGATACTTTTGCTAATGTACGGAAAATTAAAGTTTTCATCAAAATCCATACCAAATATTTTAGCTAGTCCAATTGCCATATCAGAATAACCACTAAAGTCAAAATATATTTGTAATGCAAATGAAACGATTCCTACCCATGATAGAAGAACTGTCATTTCTCCAAATGTCCCTGTTTCTATTACATTCCACATAGCTCCAATATTATTTGCAATTAATACTTTTTTTCCAAGTCCTATAATAAATCTTTTCATTCCTAAAGAAAAATTGTCTAAACTAATTTTTTTATCTACCAATTCTTCATCAACTGTTTCGTATCTTACAATTGGTCCTGCAATAATTTGTGGAAATAAAGTAGTATATGTTAAATAATTATAAAAGCTTTTTTCACATTTTACTGTTCCTCTGTATACATCAATAATATATGATAATGATTGGAATGTATTAAAAGATACCCCTATTGGTAATGGTATGTTTAAAAGAGGTATACTTAATCCTGTTACTCCATTAATACTTGATATTATAAAATCTGCATATTTAAAAAAGAACAATATTAGTAGATTTACTCCTACATCTATTAGTAAAAATAGTCTTTTTTTCTTTTTATCTTTCCAGTATTTATTAATTTTGTTTCCACACCAAAAGTCCATGACCGCTAAAATTAGCATTATTGGAATATATCTTATTTCTCCCCAAGCAAAGAATATAAAGCTAGCTATTATCATTACTAAGTTTTTAAATTTTTTTGGAACGATAAAATATATTAAAAGCATTGTTGGTAAAAAAATGTATAAAAATACAATACTGCTAAATACCATTGTTTTCTCCTTCTTCCTAATTTGAGAAAGGAATTAGCTGTCACCTAAATTATTAAATCATTTGGAATTTCAAAATTTTGTATTCCCATATAACCAGGTGCTATTTCATATTTTTGAAATACTACTGTAACTTTTTTACTTTCATCAATATAAAAATCATGATACTCATCTTCTATTCCTAAAAATCCACCTTCATCAGCTGTAAAATAAAGATTATTCTCATCTGCTTTCATTCTTTCCTCTATTTGTTTATTTACTTCTCCATCTACTATTTCTTTGTAATTTTCTCCAAGCACATCTCTTAAATTTAGTTCTCTACCATTTTCAATATCTATGTTATAAAAATATTGTTCTTGATAAGCAGATGCAAAACTTTCACTTTTTGTAATTACAAATGAAACTAATTTATCATCTTGATAAGTTATTTCATAATCTACATTTATTTGAGTAGGAATATAATCTTCCATAGTTCCTCCAGTCGCTAGAACCGCTTCTTTATATTCCTCTGCTCTTTGTTTGGCTTCTTCTATAATTCCATTTATTTTTGAAGAAATTTCATAATTAATTCTTTTTTCTAAGTCTGTATTTCCAGTATTTTTTATTGCTGGAATTTTGGCCTCAATAAGGTCTGTTTCATTTTCTTCTTTATATTCTCTTACAGTAAAGACTTCAGCTAAGCTCCCTATTACAGGTACTTCTTCCATAGCCTTTGCAAAGCTTTCATTTGTATTTAGAAGTATGATAAATAATGTAAATGTTGTTGCAATTGTTGCAGTAACACCTTTGAACCATATTTTTAATTCATTTATTTTTTGCGATTTATTTTGGTGTATGGTTCTATTAACAACATATTCTAATTCTTGCGGAATTTCTATTGAATCATATGTTTTTTTAGCTTTTTTCAATATACTCATAAACTTCTCCTTTCAATTTCTTTTTTGATTTCCTCCATGCCTTTATATAATCTAGATTTTACTGTATTAGAATTTGTTTTTGTAATATAGGCAATTTCTTCTATTTTTAGGTTTTCAAAAAATCTAAGTATTATAACTGTCTTTAGTTTCTCATTAAGCTTTTGTATAGTTTCATATATATCAATTTTTTCCACAAGTTCATTTTCATGGCTATTAATATGTAGCTCTTTTTCTACAGAATCATAATCCACAAAAGTCTTATCATTTTTAGATGCTTTAATTGCTTCGTTTAATAGAATTCTGTAAAACCAAGTTTTTACATATTCTTCATGTCTTAATTTGTTTATATTCTCTAAAGATTTTGTTATAGCTTCTTGAACAACATCTAATGCTTTTTCTTGATTTTTAGTATATGTGTATGCTATTCTATACAATTTTTCTTGATTTTCTTTTATATATTCTATTAGTTTTTCTTGAGCTACATGTGCCATTATTCTTTGTCCTTTCTACTTGTTAATAACCATTAGTATTTTACCACAAATTTGAGTCTTTTAATATATTATTAACTTGCTTATTATCATTAGATATACATAAAATCACATAATTTCCTTTAACTATTAAAATATTATTTTCTATTTTTCCAACCTCTTTTGGTAAATAACTTTCAAATGCCTCTTTTCTCTCTTGTAATCTAGTATTTATTTTTTCTTTTACACTGTCTAATTTACTTTTGTCTTTTACTTGCAATATTACTATTTCTTCGCTTGAAGCTCCACTTCCTTGATATGAAACTAATTTTTCAATCTCATCAGAAGAAAAATTGTAATTTTCCATAATCATTTCAGAATCTACTTTTTCTAGTTTGTCTTCAAATGCGTTTGTTTCTGCAATTTTACTAGCTAAATCTTCAATATTGATTTCTATATTTTTATCTTTTTCTTTAATAACCATTATTGCTAATCCTATTAAGATAATTAATATTATTATACAAATTATTCCTATTTTCTTTTTCATTTTTTATCCTTTCTATAATTCTAAGAATTATTTTTTAAATATTCAAACCATTTTTTACAATATTCTTTATCAACATGAACACCATCACTACTTGCTTCTTCTGGTAAATATCCATTTGCATCAACTAATGCAGATTTAACATCTAAATATGTCACATTTTTTTCTTTTGCTAATTCTTGTATTAAATTATTGAATGTATTTACATTTGTATTATTAAATATCCTGTCTGTTTCACTCTTGCTTTTTGTCATTGGAATTATTGATTGTACATAAATTTTACAATTTGGTTTTATTTTTCTTATTTCATCTATTAACTCTCCATATTTTGTTTTGAAAACTTGTGGATATGACCACCCAAGTTCATTTACTCCCAACATTATATATACAGTTTCGATATTTTTGTTTGCCATATCTTGCAGTAATGTAATCTTTTCTCCATTACTGGTTTTAACAAATTTCTTCGTGACTGCTGTATCAACCATTAGTCCAATATATGAATAGTCTTGTACATCTTTTAATCCATTATACATAATAAATCCTTGCGTTCTAGAATCTCCAATAAATGCTACCGAACTATTAAATTGAGTGTTGCTATTATTAGGAGAATTATTTGGAATTTCATTTTGTGGTTCCTCTTGTTTAGGCTCATCTTGTTGAGATTCGTCGTTTGGGTTGTTTTGTGGCTCGTTCTGTGGCTCATCCTGTGGTTCGTCTGAAACAATTGCACTTGAGTCTTGCCCATTGTTGTTTTCTTGAGTATTATTTTTTTCAAGTATATTATTTCCAATAAAACAACCTATTGTTATTAAAATTATTAATGGCATTAAAGATGAATATATTATTTTTTTCTTCATAGTTAAACTCCTTTTTTCTTTGTATATTATATTAGATATTATTACACTTTAAAAAGTTTAAATCTTTTGAAAATTTTTTTGTATTGAAAAATAATTGCGAAAAGGGTTCCTGTTTTAGGAACCCTCTTTGTGTTTTACCAGTATCATTTTTATATTTGTGTCTTTTTATTAGCACACATTTTTATGAATTCAACAAAAATGTTATTCATTTTCTTATCAACTTTATATAAACTCTCTGGATGAAATCTAATTCCCATATAAAAACTTTTATTTTTAGCCTCTACCACTTCAATATGACCATCTTCGTCAAATGCAACTTTATCTAATTTTGGACATTCTAAAACTGTTCTTTTATGTCTGGAATTTACCATAATTTCCTCTTGTCCTACTATTTTATAAAATTTTGAATTTCTTAATATTTTTATACTGTGTACATATATATCATTTTCTCTCATGTGTTTTTCAGGATTTGATATTAAAGTAGTTTTTCCACCTAAAGCTCCTACTATATAATTTTGCCCTGCACATATACCTAAAACTGGAATATCATTATCATAACAGTATTTTGCAATCCAATATTCATAAGCTTCATTTTCTGTACCACCTTGCAAAATAATTCCATCACATAATTTTATTTGTTCTATTATTTCTTCTGTTCTTATTTTTTGTTCACATGTTTTCCAATCATCCCCGCAATATTGAATTTTATCATTTGGTGAAAGTATTGCTATTGCAATTGCACCATTATCAAAAATTGCTTGTTTTACTTCATCTCTAATTAAACCATTTGTTCTAGTATCATTATTCTTTTTATGCTTTGCTACAATGCCTATAATTACTTTATCCATACATTTATCTCCTGTATTTTTGAAATTTAGATTTGATTTAATATTCCTTCTACAACTTTCTTTAAATTTTTCTTTTATGTTATTAATTATTTTTTAATACTCCTAATCCAATATGTAATTTTTTATTATTAACCAAATACTTTTTCAACTCTTTTTGCAACTTAGTATCTTCTTTAAGGAAATTAAAATTTATTTTTTCTCCTTTTTCTTGAAAAACAAAATTCAAAAATTCTTTATTATTTTCAGTTTGCTTTATAATATCAAACTTATTCTTAAACTTCAAAATATTACTTTCTTTGTCTAATATATCATCTAATTCATTACTAAGCAACCATGATTCTGTATAATATTGCAACTTTGATATGTCTATTTCTGGATAAAAAATTTTTATTTTATTCTTTGATTTGCAGATTGAATCATTAACTTGTTCAATGTTAAGGATACAACCTCGTGGAATATGTATGTACATATAATTTCCTTCTTTATACTTTAAAACTTCGTTTGGAATTTCATCTGGATATTCATATTGCAATCTTCCTACTTGTATTATCTTTCCATTTATAAAGTATGAACCCCAAACCATTTGTCTGAATCCTATTCCATCTATATTAAATCTCTTTTTATCCAAGAAACAGCATTCTTTTATATTTTTTATTTGCTCTTCTATTTGTTCTTTATCAAAATTTCTTTTTTCCATATTCTTTTTATGTATTTCATAACCACTTAATAAAGCAATCACTGGTAACATATAGTTTCCGGCACTTTTAAATAAATTATTAGATATTTCCCAATTCCATATATCTTTATAAAGCCCAGTTTGGTCAATAAATAGAATATAATAAAATAAATAAAGTATAAGTTGTAATTTTTTATCTTTTTTAATCAATTTTATTGTTTTAAAAAGATTAGTTTTAAATTCTTCATCATTAATTCTATAAAATTCAATAATATTAGAAAAATACCTCTTATCTAATAATTTTTCTAAAAATATTTCTTCTTTATTTATATTTTTATATGCTTCATACCAAGATTTAGGTACTTTATCTAATCCTATATATTTTGCAAGTTCTGCTACACTATTCATAAATTACCTCAAAATAATTTCTGTTTTTAATGTTCTATTCAGAAACAATATTATTCATACCACTCCATAATGTCTTTTAATTCCTTTCTTGGCTTTTGTTTAGGCATTCCATTTGGTATACCTAAAGAAACAGCACAATTAAGCTCCATATCTTCATGCCCTAATAGACCAGCAAGATCATCAGCAACATATACTATATCTCTAATCCATAAGCTACCAACCCCTAAATCTGTTGCCCTCAAGCACATATTTTCTATGCATGCACCTATTGATAAATTATCTGATACAATCCAATTATCATCCTTTTTTCTAAATACAAGAACTAATATTGGTGCTTGCTTTATTACATTAGCGGTATGCTCTATACTATTAGAAAAGTTCGTCTTTTCATCATTGCTTTTTGTATACTCCATCATTAAATCAGTTACTTTTTCTTTCAAAGTATTTTTTAATACAACAAAATACCAATTTTGTCTATTTTTAGCTGATGGAGCAAGTCTACCACAATTCAATATATCTTCGACAACTTCTTTACTAATATTTTCATTTTTAAAATTTCTAATACTTCTTCTTTTTTCAATTACTTGTTTTGTTTCCATACGTTCTCCTATAATATCAGATATAAAAATATTATTTTTACTTTCTTTTATTATCTGACAATTAATTTATCATTTTATATAATTTCATTGTAATATTCAAATACACTAATGCAAGTACTAGCAATAAAATCATAACATAGAAAATATCAACTTTAAGTAACAATAAACTAAACAAAGCTGATAAAATGCACTTAACAATTCTTCTAGATAAATTAAATTTTAACATTGCAGTTTGTTGGTTTTCTTTACTACAATTATCTAATAGTGCATTCTTCAAAAAATTCATTATTGGGTCTCTTGCCCACAAAATCATACAAAATCCAAATCCCATAACAATCATTGCTATATTGACTTGTGAAATGAAACTAGCACAAATTATAAGAGCTAATGCAAGTATTAAAACAATGTTTAGCAAAATAATAAATTTATTTTTGATTTTATCATATATTTTATTAAATGATAAATCTGCTAGTACTCTTGCTATTCTAGAAAAAGCAATGATTACAGTTAAATATATTGCTGTTTTTTCTATACTTTCATAATTTTGCATAAAATATTGTATAAATATCTTTCCATTATTTTGTGCAGTTTCTAAAGTTCCATAAAGCAATCCAAATGTGAAAACAATCATACATAATATTTTTGTCCACTTAAATTGTTTCTTCTCTTCTTTTTTGTTTTCTTCCACTGTTGGGCTTTCATACAAAAAGGCTGAGAATAGTAAATTGAAAAAGCATATAATAATGCATATAATCATAGGTAAATAATTATTTATATTAAAGATATATCCCGCTATAAAAGAGCATATCATAGTTGAGATTGCATATACTAGACTGCTTCTATTTTGAATTCTAATAAAATCACTTTCGTTATTTTGATATTTTAGATTTCTTCTTAGAATAATGTTATCCATTCCTTTAAAAAGAAATGCTACATTATAAAAAATCTCCCCTATTACTATTATAATAAACGAACTACCAAAAGTTATTAAAATTGCGCCTATAAATAACATTAGCAATCCTAATCTAACAGATTTTATATTTCCTATTTTTTTAATTATTTTTAAGACTAAACCTTGTGATATTATTGTAATTAGTATTGAAATTGCAGACAAAAGACTAATCTGTGATGCTGAAAGCATCTTTACTGTTGTTAAAAATATTGTATTTATAGCAGCCAAAAATAATAGGTCACTAGATAATCCTGATAAATATGGGTATATTTTATTACTTAATTTAATTTTTTTATCTATTTCGTTCATTTTCTAAATTATCCCTTTATATTCTTTTTGTAATCTTAATTATTCATACTCAAATTTTATAGCATATTATGCTAGAAGTCAATCATTAATCTTATATTGATAAAATCTAAACTTTAGAGTCTTTCTGCTAAGACAAAAATTATTATTTTTATAAAAACCAAAAGGATGGCAAAGTTGCCATCCTTTTGGTTGGAAATAGTTTTAGTTATTACTAGCGTCATATTCCTTATCGCTATAATACGAGCAGAATATCATCAGCACAGCTCTTTCATCAAATTCACATTCCTTGTAAATTTTTACGTTGAAATCCCAAAATAATGGATTTGATGTATACTCAGCAATAAGTCTGCCATCCATATCATACATCTTGCCATTCGTGTCCCAGATGTTGAAAGAAACTTCTGCTACTTTTTGACTGTTCATGTCATAAAGGTCATAAGACTCTCCAACTATATCTACCAGTCCTACCATTTCTAATACACCTGTATTATCCACATAAATTGTATGTGAATCTTGTGCAATAAAATGGTATGCATCACCAGCATAAGCTACTTTATTATCATCTGGGTCATACATTGTCAAAGGATCTGTAACAAATGTAAATATATTACCTTTTACTGTTGCAAACTCTTCATTTTCTTTTTTGATTTCAATTTTGGTTGCCAAACTGATGATTTTCGCATCGCACTGATATTCTGTATAAGTACTATCGCTACTATTGTTTACTTCTGCATCATTTGATGAACATGAAGAAGTAACGAGTAAGATAAAGAATATTACAACGACGCCAATAACAAACCTTTTCCGAGTACTCATACTCTACCTCCATTTTAAATACAAAAAAAATCTTGCGTATACATATTAATTATAACATCATCTTTAGCTTTATGTCAATGAATTGATTTTCTGTTCATACCTTTATTTCATGCATTCTTCCCACAGCAATTCTTATATTTCTTCCCCGAACCACATGTAGTGGAAAATTTAGTATTATTAGTATATACAATATTATCTATATTATTGGTATTTCTTAATTTAAAGGATTTATATGAAAATGTACATATAGTATTTATTGTATTATCCTAATTATCTTTTTTTATATTGTAGCAACAAATTGGCAACAATGTCGCCAACATATTTTTATTTACCATAAATCATAAAAAAACAAACATTGTGTTATTCTTGCTTTTTACAACAATAATATTACCATGTAAAAACAATATTGTCAAATCGATATCTTTAATCTGTTTTGCATTATTTATTCATTAGTTTCTTTAATTCTAATAATTCGTTTATTGGTGGATTTTTTATTTGTGGTGGTATTATAGGATTATCGTTATCTAAGATTGCAGCCGCCTCTAAATCATCTTTTCCTATTTCATATGCTTGTTTGACAGTAACATTTTTCAAGATTATTTCATACTTCCACAATGGCTTTATTTCTTCATTATTATAAACTATCATTGGTAATATGCTAATTTTATAGTCTTTTAAATTTTTTATAAAATCTTCAAAGTCAAAATGTATATTTTGTTCTGACAATTTTGACAAATGAAAATCTAGTAATTCTCTTGGGCATTCGATTTTGTCTATAATTTTTGAATCAGAAAATTGTTTAGGATGTAATTTTTTTAGTAAATCTCTTGGTTCCATATACTCTCCTTTTTTATACAATATACTTATTCAATTAAATTTTCACATTTGGTTATTTGGCAGGTGTGCAAAATCCTGCATCTCTTTTGAGCTTTTAAAGGTTGTGGATGGCACTATTATCCACTTCAAATAACATACTTATTTTTTAATGTTTCAAATCATATCTATATATTTTTTCATATTTTCCGTTATCTAATGGTGCATCTTCTATGTATTTCCATCCTGTCTTTTCATAGTAATTATCATGCTCTGTTATTTAGTATAAGTTACTATAATTTTTTTGTTTAGCATATTCTATACTTATTTCTTGCAATTTTTTCCCTACACCTTTATTTCTATAATCTTCTTTTACATACAGAGTTGCCATCCAAGGAAATAAATCTTGTCTTGCTTTTAAATCATTTACCCATAAAGATACTACTCCTATTGCTTCGTTATTACATTTAGCAATAAACATTTTAGGAATATTATCTTCATTAATAGAGTGTTTTGTCCTATATATAACATCTTCTAACTTTGCTCCATTCTCTTTTGACCACTCTTTCCATATCCATTCAGATACTTCGTTTATGTATTTTTGTTCATTTACTAAATCAACTATTTCAATTTCATTCATATTTTTAACCCTTCTTTGTTTTTATTATAGACAATAACTTTTTATTTAGTATTGTTTTCACTTTCATACATATATTTTTTTATGATTGGATTAACTGCATTTCTTGGATAGCTTATTATATTTTCTACATCTGCATCTATTGAATCTGCATAGCTTACAATATATGCTTCTGCCATATGTTTATCCATTGTATCCATATGTGTTGCAATTATATGGAGAGCTTGATACTTTAACTTTTCAGATATTTCTTCTTTATCCAAATACTTTTCTGCTATTTGTTCACCTAAATATACATGGTCAACTAATAGATATGAATAATTTAGGTTAGATTTTATTTCATCATTTTCATTCCATTTATCAAAAATTTTAGTTTTTCCTATGTCGTGTAATATTGCTCCAAATATGACTAAATCCATATCAACTTTATCTTTATATATTGATGCAATGTTATAGGCATTTTTTGTAACATTTAATGTATGGTCTAATAATCCACCATCAAAGCATTGATGAGTTCTTTCATATTTAATTTGTTCAATACCATCATGTCCTGCTCCTCTTACAAATAGTTCGGATTTATAATCATTTAATATTTTTAAACAACCATTTTTTAAAGCTTCATTTTTTATTTTATTAGCATATTCAATTAATTCTGCATATTTATCTTCTTTTTCTTTTTCCGTTAAATTAATAAACATCATTTATTCCCTCCATAACCCAACTTTATTTGAGCAAATTATAACACATTTTACATTATTTGTCTCAATTTTACCAAATTTTATATCTTTTTTTCCTAATATTTTAAAGAGCCAGTAATTACATTACTTACATTTTTTCTTGTTTCATCAGTACTTGATATATAAAAATTTTCAGTAGTTTCTATATATTTATGTCCTAAAATATCTGCAACATCTCTAATTTCTATACCATTTCTTAAATTAATTGTTGCATAGCTTCCTCTTAAATCATAAGATCTACAATTTTCAATATCAAGTTCTTTATGAATTATCTTAAATGGATAGTTTAAAATATTTCTACCTACATATTTTCCATTAGGTCTTGTAAATACCATATCTGCCTTATTTATTTGTAAAACATTTCCTATATTCTTCACTATTCGTTGTTCTACTACTTTTCCATATTTATTTAGTACATCTTCAAAATGATAAGTTAAATATTCTTTACCATACAATTTCTTCATATACTGTATGTTTAACATTAATGACTCTATTTTCGAAATCTATATCATCCCAAGTTAAAGCGAATACTTCTGCAATTCTTAATCCTGTGCAATATGCTGTTAGAAAAGCATAATAAACACAATGATTATTTTTTAATCTATCCAATATTAAATTGATTTCTTCATTTGTAAAAATATGTGCTGGATCTTTTGGTGGAATATCATATTTAGGTAATTTTAAACTAATCGCTGGGTTTACTTTTATAAAATCTGTTTCATATGCATATGTAAAAGAATCTTTTATTACTTTCTTAATATTATTTAAAAAATTCTTGCTAAATGATTTATTAATATAATTTTATTAATAAATTCTTGAAGTGTTGCTCTTGTAATTTGAGATAGTCGGAAATAGCCTATATTGGGTTTTATATAATTTTTTATAATACTGCTATATCCTTCTATGGTATGATATTTTAAATTAATATAACAATAATTCTCAAGCCAATAATCTAAAAAGTCTGAATAACTCATATCAGTTGCTGAAAATGAATTGCCTGTTTTTGCAATTTCAAATTTATATTGATAGAAATTTCCTCTCTTTTTAATTGTTACATTCGACATTTTTTATTTCTCCTTTCATTTTTCGAATGTAAACTAAAAAGAAATGCTACCACGAATGATAACATTTCTATATTTTATTTTCAATTTGTTTGCATAGGCAAATATCCTTATTTTTTAAGCATTTCATAGTTTTAAGTTTATGGTATGAAAACATTTTGTAAACAAAATGCAAACAATTTGGTATATTTTCGTATTTATGTTTACTCGCTTAATCTCTGAAAGTATTGATATTACTGATTTCTTCCACAGCAGTTTTTATATTTCTTACCACTTCCGCATGTAGTGGAAATTTAAGTATTATTAGTATATACAATATTATCTATACTATTGGTATTTCTTAATTTAAAGAATCTTTATGAAAAAGTATATATAGTATTTATTGTATTATCCTAATTATCTTTTTTATATTGTGGCAACAAATTGGCAACAATGTCGCCAACATATTTTTATTTACCTTTATATGTGTGAAGATTACTATCTAATAATATTTTATTCTTCACATGCTTAATATAACATTTTACCTATCTCTTGTCAAATCTATAAAAATTGTAAATTATATTTTTAATTTATGATATCCTCAAAATATTTATCTTTTATTTTTGTTTGTAATTCACTATCTTGCATAA